>JASEGR010000019.1 GCA_030017955.1 Candidatus Eisenbacteria bacterium | reverse complement strand
GGTTATGGCTCCTCCATATGCGCCGTATGGTGGCCTCGCTGAGCCCCTGGGCTCTCGCCATCGTGCGCGTACTCCAGTGCGTGGCATTGGATGGTTTCGTGTGCAGTGTGGCCTCAATAACTGCCTGAACTTTCTTTCGAGAAATCCGGGGTATTCGTCCGGGACGCGGTGCATCTTTCCTAAGACCCTCCAGCCGAAGAGCAAGAAAGCGCTGCCGCCACAGCTGTACCGTAGGCCGGGAAACCCCCAGCTCGTGCGCAATGTCCTGACTCTGCATGCCCTCTGCCGCCATCCCTATAATCTTCGCCCGCTCAACCAGTCGCAGAGGAAGGCTTCTTCCACGTGCCCAACCATCCAAGGTGGCACGCTCTTCAGGAGACAACAGTATAGGTGCTGCTGTTCTGCTCACGATCATCAGCATACAGCAGGCACGTCTATATGTCAAGATATTAATGACGCACTACACTAGGCTTTTCTCCTGGGAGTACGCTGAGGCTGCAACAATGACGAAGAAAAGGAGAAGCGCGAAGCCGGATATCGCTCTCAGACTTAAGGACCGTGACGATCTCATGTGCCTGACCTCCTTGGCTAGGAGTTGATGGTGAAAGATAAAACCCAACCTGGTCATAGATGTGGTTCTCACGAAACATACTGAAATAGGGCTCGTCCGTCAACGAATTCCGCCGTTCAGAATTCTCCAACACGTCACCTGGTTTTTGAAGTGCAGGATTCCGTGCGAGAACACCTTGTGAATGGCAGAGATCCTATCCCAGCCTGCTCACATAGTTAAGTGATGTGACGTCATGCTGCAAGGACCCTTGACACCCATGGTTATGGGTGTCCCAATTATCACCTGAAGTGCAGGTTTTTGATGCGGATCCGCCTTTCCTGGGGCCCGGTGACTGTGGACTGGACGAAGACAAAGCTCAGCGACCTTACGTTCTCAAGCGCAAACTTCTTTGTCTCGAAGCTCGGCTGCCTCAGATCCAGACTCACTTCGTTCCATGCCGGTCCGAGTTGAAAAAGATTTATGTTGTGCCGCTGTTGCTGTCTTGGATCGCTGCCCTTCAGATAGACCTGGAGGAGATCCCGCGAATCGCCTCTGTCAATCTCGAAGGAGAGCGTCTTGAATGGAGACATATCGGTCTCTGTGAGCATTCTCTCCATCTCGACATAGTCTCCCGGAGTCTGTCTTGCGAACCTGTAGCGCACTTCGCAGGTCTCCGGGAGCGGCTCACGATTTATTGAGATTGTCCCATGCTCAGTTGGAACCGGATACCAGATGCCCTCCGTTCCCACCGTGTGGATTTCCTCTGTCCTTGATTCGGGAGGTTCGGGCTTTCCGACCGAGAAAATCGTCAGATCGCCGAAGGCAGTCTTCTCCCACGAGATTTCTTTTCTGAGAACGCTGGGATTCTTATCGGCAATCGTTCTCTCCATTCGCGAACCGCCAGAGAAGGATGGCTCCCACAAAAAGAGATACTTCACTCCTTTTTCGAACAGGAGTGCCGGCCATCTGTCAGGCGAAGTACTGGACTCGAGGTTCGGAAAAGCAGTTCTTTCAGTCGGGAAATACTTCACCCGCCTCATCCCGGATTCGCCGAAGAGCGGCGACGTCAGCTCGCTATAGGTCACGGCAATAAGGTCTCCATCTTTTGTGTGCTCATCGATCCACTTCCATCCTTCGCCAAGGTCTCCATATTCGGCTTTATAGTAGTCATAGACCGCAAGGACCCCCGACCTTGTCAATTGTGAAAGAACTTCGGTTTGCCGCGGGACAAGCTGCGGAAGAGTAAGAAGAGTCGAGGCAAGAGTGGCAAACACCATGAGCACCGTGACAACTTTTCCTGCCCAGCCGGTCATTGCCGAAGCGAGATAGACAATAGAGATTGCGGAAATCCCGCAAAGGCTGATTAAATATCTTGGCTCTCTGTATGGATGGATGGTAAGCCACACCAGTACTGCTACTGGAATTGCGGTGACAAAGAGTGTGGAGAGAACGATGTCTTTTTTCTTGAGCGATACAAAGAGAGCGAACGGAAGAGAGATAAGACCAAGCAGGAACTGGATGCCGAATCCATTCTCTACGCCGTAAACGCGCTTCCCGTGAAAAGTCTCAAAAAGCGGATAGAGAATCCAGTCGAATGACCTCTTGACGAACCACGATTCCTGGAGCTCGCCTGATATGTTCTCGACGAGCCCCGGCATGACAGTCTTTCCCAGAAACTTCACCGTTACCGGAAAAACAATATTCCCGGTGAGGACCAGGTTCCTCAGATAGAAAAACCCTCCGCATATGATCACAATGATTAGAAGGAATGGCAGTGTTCTTATGAAGACGCGCGCAAGTTCCTTTCTTCCTGCAACACCGGCAATGAGAATCAGGGCAAGTGGAATCCATGAGTAAAGCGCCGTTGCCTTCGTTCCGAGGAAGAGCCCGAATGAGATCGCAGAGAAGAACAAGTACTGCCTGGCACCGGCCTTGAGAAATCCGACAAGGAAGGCGAGTGAAAGGAGAAAGAAGCAGGCATAGACCACATCGTTGTATTGGGTGAGTGACTGAATCATGATGACCGGCGTTGCAGAGAAAAGAATGAATGAGTAGAAGGAGTAGCTGCCGGCGCTGAATTTCCTCGAGATACTGTAGCATGCAAGCCCGCCAAGGAAAGAGAAGGGAAGCTGAGAAAAGTTTACTGCCTTTGCACCGCCTGCGACAAACGTCCAGAGCGTGAGGAGCTCACCGTTCATCGGATACCACATCGGTGCGCCCGGAAAATGAGGAACCATGAGCCTTCTTTCAGAAATCCAGGCAAAGACTGCCGTGAGGTGATAGGTGAGAGAATCCCAGGAGTATGGCGGCGTGATAGCAGCGAGCAGCAGAATGAGGAGGTACGCAAATCCAAGCGACACGAAGCAAAGGACAAGCCCGGGGGCGAAGCCCCCATTCTTCTTTGCGCTTCTTGGGGGAGGCGGAGGCTGCTTTCTTATCCTGAGAAGTGAAAAGGAAAGGAAAACAAGAGAAAGAAGGACCGAACCGCCGACTGTGAGAGGTCTCGTCAGATTGCCAGAGATGCCGAGAATGGTTTCGACGACGATGACATCGATGGTGGCAAGAGCTGCACTGGACATGATTCGCTCTGACCACAGTGGAAAGATTCTGGCACAATAAGGAAGGAACGACAGGAAGATTACGGCTGAGGTTACCAGGAGAGAAATCAGATGCACGTTGCTCTCCAGAAAGTCCGCGAGTTTTCTATTGCCCTCTCAGCGCTCCTACGAAATCCCGCATCAGACCGAAAAGCTCAAAGTGATAGGCCAGGTAGGCGACAAAGCCCGCGAGAAGTAAGAGCACGACGACTGCCGACACACCCGATGGGAGTCTGTACTCTTGGTTGGTCACGACTTGTCCTTCGCCTGCTTCTGGCCAGGAACGATGACGCGGCCTTCTCGGAGTCGAACCGGGCCGGACCCTACTCGTGCGCCGATGATGCGTGATGGCGACTGAGCCGTTGGTGGCTCCGCTTCGGGATGACCCATCTACCGGCTCGCTAGGCGGGGAATCCCTGCCCCTCCCAGCCTCTAAAGGGCTGGGTATCCCCACCTTGCTCGCCAAGATGGGTTCCCATCCCTCCCGCGAAAGCCAGCTCGCGGCTCAGTCGGCATCACAAATCTGCACCCGAGCCGCGCTCAAGGCCGCTACCAATATAGCACATTTCTCATGAGCGGGACGTAGAACCTCCAGAAGAAATTGTCCGTCCGGTTCGCGCGCGAAAGCGCCTTCATCGCATACTCTGTCCCGAAGAAGGTGGGGGACAAAGCGAGAAATTTGTTATCGGCGAAATCTCCGGCAAAGTAGATTGCTTTCGCTCTCGTCCTGTTGACGACGATTGCAGGGAAGATGGGCTTGAGGCCGCGCTCGCGGAGCTCTGCAAGATGAGCGGGAGTTTCCGCCATGTGATAATAGGCAATCGTTTCAGTTCCCTTCTCCGGTTTCACAACCTCAAACCATCCGTCGTAGGTCAGCGGTGAGTCAATGCCCTCGGTCAGCGGAGTCTTTTTGACAAAAATGGCGAAGGGGCGAATGTACCCGCGAGGATCTTTGAAAATCATCACGTCGGGTTCAATTCCAACCATCTCGCTTTTCTTGACCATGACAGTCCCGGGCCCGGCGAAGCCCCAATCTTCGCCATAGACGGCTTCATACAGGTCCTTGACCCATTTGGGAGTCGAGGAAAGATTGTCGTAGTGCTTTCCGTACCATCCGGTCCATTTGATCTTGAAGACTTTCTCCAGAGTCTGAAGAGCTTCGGGGTCTAGAGATGTGGGAAAGCCAAGGATGTTGAACTCGCCAATTATTGTCGCGGCCTGCTTGGTGCTTGTGAGAAGCATCTGCGCTTCTTTTCTGTCCAATCCGCCGCAGACCAGAGAAACGTCCAGATTCTTTCGCGGGAGATTCGCTTCGTATTCCTTGAAGCCCATTTTGTAGTCGTATGTTCCGTACGTGTCGGCAAGGTAGATGAGATCATAGCGGGAGATATCAGTGGAAAGCAGAGTCTCACACCTTCTTTCATTTGGGTGGTACCCAAGGAAGTCATTGTTCGAGAGAAATTTCCCTTCCCTTGGCCCTGCCTTGTAGTGCTTGAGAATCCAGACGATGGCGTTGTGCTCGTTGAAGTTTTTCAGCGGGACGGTCTTATCGACTATGAGAATGTTCATGGGAAGCCAGGGCAGCTTGACCCATAAAACATGGTAGAAGACAAGGGTGGAAAGAAGAAGAAACGCTGCAAAAAAAAGCGGGAAGAGCCTGAACCATCTTCCTTCTTTTCTTCTTACTCGCAGACTCGGATAGATTTGTCCAGACGCCAATGGTCCAGTGTGTTACCGGTGGAAAGTGTCTGTCAGGAACCTGCTATCTGACGAAGACGAGCTTGCGGGATAGCGAAACGTTGTCCGTCTTGAGAGAACAAATGTAGATGCCGGAACCAACTCTCACTCCCGAAGCATCTCTTCCGTCCCAGGTGACAGACTTTGACGAAGGAGAGAGTTTCTCGTCAAGAACTGTTTTTACCAGCCTTCCCCGAACGTCGTAGATACGGACCGAGGCGCGGGTCTCCTTCGAAACTGCAAACGTAATCGTCACAGTCTCGCTGAACGGGCTCGGTGAAAGCTCAAGAGAGTCAACATACCGGACAGGTGACTCTGCGACAGGGCCGTAGAGCGACAATTCGCCGGATGGATTCTTCACGAGAAGAAGATAGAAGCTCTGTGATGACAGCGGGGCGCCGTCAAGGAAACTCAAGCGTTCGCCGGTTGAGCTCCCGCGCACAGAAACTGAGCTCAGCTTAGTGAATTCTCCTGCTTCAGACTCAGATCTGTAAACGTCAAAGCTTGTTCCTTGCGGGAATGATTTTGGATCCCAGGAAAGCTCGATGCCATTCCTATTTCTGTTGCTGAAGAAGGAAACGTCGGGAGCGGGAGTAGCTCCCCAGAAGACGAGAAATCTCGTTGGGTCCATCCAATCGCTGAAGTACTCACCGTCGAATGCGCGCGCGCGCCAGTAGTACCAGCCATTCCTTGTGAGTCTCTTTTCCACTTTCCAGGAAGTCTGCAGCAGTCCCTGGGCCATGCCGGGCGACACCTGCAGAAGCGGAGTCGAGAACTCATCGGTTGCATCCAGCTCAAAGAAGTAGGAAATGATACTGTCTTCCGAGTCTCTTGAGTTAAGGACCCTCAAATCAGGAAAAGTCTGATACACGATTGAAAGCTCGGTCGGACCTGCCGGCCTGGGCGTGGTCGGGGAGAGAGTGGTATCGGATGTAACAACAGAAAACCGGATAGGCGCAGTCCATCCCGAGAAACTCGCACCGTCATAGCTTCTTACTCTGAAGTAGTACGTGGCGTTGTAAGACAGAGGCGACGAAACAGTCCATGAGGTTCTCCCGAAAAGTCCCTGGTAGATTCCGGGTGACTTGAGAACCTGAGGCGAATCGAACTCAGAAACCGCATCCAGTTCGAAGAAATAGGCCAGGGTTTTTCCGTCAGAAGGCGAGTTGAGAACCGTGAGAGATGGAGCCCTGCTGCCTATCTTCGAGCCATCCGCAGGGTAAAGCGGAGTGGGAGAAGGAGAAAACTGATAAAGCATGTATCCGTCTCCGAGAAACCATCCGTTGAATCCGCCAAAAAGGTAGCATCTTCTTGCCGAGGTGTCGGAGACGAAGGACACAAACTCCGAACCCGGCGGGATATCTCCTGAAGCCCCGACTTCACTCCATGTCTCATTCTGGATGTCGAAGCTCCAGAGGTCATTCACGTGAGCGCCTGCCCATCCGCCAAAAACAAGAAGCTCATTTTCCGACTCGGTGAGAGCGCCGGCATGCCCCGACCTCTTCGGCGGCACAGATCCTGAAGACGTGATTTGGTGCCAGGTGAAATTGGCCATATTGAGCGACCAGAGATCATTGAAAAGCCGCATGCCGTCCCTGCCGCCGAAGATAAGAACAGAATTCGTTGACGGAACATAAGTTCCGAATTGTCCGGTTCTCGCACCGGGATAGGGAAGCGTCTGAGTCTTGGATTCCCACGTTATCTCGTATTCTGAAGGCCACCCGACCGAGAGGTCTCCCAGGAACCCCGCGCCGTCTTCTCCTCCAAAGAGCACAAAGCTTCCGGTGAGATTGTCATACACAAGGGTATGACCGGCTCTCCCCGATGGACGGGCTGTCTGTGCAAGCTCCCTCCATGCATAAGTCGAAAGATCCAGAATCCAAATATCGTCAAGGTAGGTCGCGCCGTCATAACCACCCTGAACAACCATGCGATTTCTGTTCCGGTCCAAGAGCACAGCATGGCGTTCCCTTCCGGAGGGCGGTGTCCCGGACGGAATGAGAAGCTCCCACGAGAGATCTTCGAGATTGAACTTCCAGAGTTCATCGAAATAGGTCGTTCCATCGAATCCACCGAACATGAAGATTCTTTTTCCTTCTTCATTGCGGACAAATGAGGCACCTCTCCTTGCTGTCGGAAACGAAGCAGAGGGAAAAACCTGAGACCACGTGAGATTGTTGAGATCAAGCTTCCACGTATCGTCCAGGAATGCTCCATTCCAGCCGCCGAAGAGAAGCGCCTGTTCCCTCAGAGGATCATAGACAAACGCTGCATCTGCGCACATGGGAAGAGGAGATGGAGAAATCTCTTGCCAGGTAAGTCTCTTTACATCGAAGCTCCAGACATCGTTCAGGTACCACGATCCGAATCCGCCGGCAACCAGCATCTTACCGTGAACCAGGTCAAATATCGCAGTGTGGGTGGACCTGGCCTCGGGCAGAGTCCCGCGAGCGATGATCCGGTGCCAGCTCAGTGTCTCTGTATCGAGTGACCAGATGTCGTTTCCGGGAGAAGTTCCGTCATCTCCGCCGAAGACAAGGACTCTTCCTTCCAATGGGTCCCAGACTGCCGAACAGCCAAAGAGAGGCGGGGGAGCATCCCCGGTCGCAACAAGCTTTTTCCACGTGAGAGAGCCGAGATCGAGCGCCCACACATTCCCGAGAATCGTCCCGCCGAAACCTCCAAACGTTATGAGACGCTTTCTTTCGGTGTCGTAAACAACGGCATGATTACTTCGGGCAGGAGGGAGGGTGCCTGAAGGGAGGAGCTCGCGCCACGATTGTGAATTCAAATCGAGCGCCCACACATCGTTCAGGTAAGTGCCCCGGAACCCGCCGAACACAATCACTCGATTACTATCGGGGTCGTATATGGTGCCATGGCTTCTCCTGCCGGGGATTGCTCCTCCGCAGAATAGCCTCTTCCACGCTCCACTGACGGGATCGAGGCTCCAGACATCGTCCAGCAGAGTGCTTCCATTCCAGCCGCCGAAAAGTATTGCCTTCGACATCCCTTGAGCGAAGGTAAGAGTGTGGAGATTCCTGGCATCAGGCGAAGCGAAGGGAAGGGCCGACCAGACGAAAGATTCGACAGTCTTCCCGCTCACCTCCTCAGGGGTCAGGGCAGGAAGTTCGTCCTGACTCTCGGAAGATAGGGCGAATCCAGGCGCGATGAGCTGGAAAGCAAGAAGAATGGAGACTGCGACGAGATTCAGGGAGGGGAGTCTCAATCTCGGAAGACCCTGCAGCTTCCCGTGCATGGACAAGTTGCCAAACATTCTTTGGGGCTCTTCTGAGAGCCGGTGTGAGCTCCTCGGATTCACTAGTTTCATTCTAACTCTATCAATACCTCACGTTCTGGTCAAGAACCAGCGGGCGTTATGATGCTCCGGGTCCACCGTCACCCACGTCTCTTATCGACGGGGAACCGGCCAGCTTGCGACTGCCCTGGTGCGACGGCTCGCGGGACTGGGTTCTTTAACACTCGAACCGCTCGTCGAACGGAGAGCTTTTGGCGGAGGAGAGAATGAGTAGATCGTGTACACGCTGCCAGTAACTGAGCCGTTGAATCCGCCGAAAAGGTAACCTCTTTCTGTCAAAGTGTCGTACGCAAAAGATGCGAACTGGACGCCGCCCGGGATATCTCCAGAGGCTTCGAGTTTTTTCCATGTCTTGTTCCGCATATTGAAAAGCCAGAGGTCATTTGCATAGCTGCCTGTCCATCCCCCAAAGACGAGAAAGTCGCTCCCTGATTCTGTAAGGGCTCCGACGTGCCCCGACCTCTCTGGCGGCACCGGTCCTGAAGCCGCAATCCGCTGCCAGGTGAAATTGGTCATGTTGAGTGACCACAAGTCATTGAGGAGGTTGACACCATCCGAACCGCCAAAGACGACGAGCGAATTTGCGGAAGTGATATAGGTCCCGCATTGCCCGGTTCTCGCTTGCGGGCGTGGAAGCGTTTGGGGCTTCTTCTCCCAGGTTATGGCGTTTTCTACAGGCCGACCGACCCAAAGGTCTCCAACGACGCCCGAACTGCCTTCTCCACCAAATAGGACAAGGTTGCCCGTCATGCTGTCATATACAAGAGTAAGGCTCGCTCTCCCCGCGGGACGGGCAGTCTGCGTGAGTTTCTGCCATGCAAGGGTTGAAACGTCGAGTGTCCACATGTCATCATAGTAAGCTGCTCCGCTCGTGCCTCCATAGACGATCATGCGATTTCTCTTCGGATCCAGTAGGGCAGCGTGACGCTCTCTTCCTGAGGGCGATGTTCCGGAAGTCGCGAGTAGTTCCCAGGAAAGGCTAGCCAGATCAAGTCTCCAGACTTCATCAACGCACTTTGCTCCATCGAAACCGCCAAACATGAAAATCTGGCTTCCCCTTTCATCGCGAACAAACGACGCACCTCTTCTCATCGTCGGAGCCGAAGCAGAAGGAATGACTTGAGTCCAGGCGAAACTATTGAGATCAAGCTTCCGGGTATCATTCAGAAACGCTCCATTCCAGCCGCCAAAAAGAAGCGCCTGTTCCCGCAAGGAGTCATAGACCAGTGTTCCGTTGGAACAAGCAGGAACAGTGGACAGGGAAATCTCGGTCCAAGTGAGCGTCTCAACATCGAAACTCCAGAGATCATTCAAGTACTTGGTTCCGATTCCGCCAAACACCAGCATCTTTCCGTGAGGTACGTCGAATATTGCACAGTGGGCAGACCTTGCTTCAGGCAGAGCCCCGCGAGCGGTAACCTTCTGCCATCTGAGAGTCCCTGCATCGAGGATCCAGAGATCATTTTTCGGCGAGCTTCCGTCGTTTCCGCCAAAGACAACGACTCTCCCTTTGAGCGGATCCCAGACTGCCGAGCAGTCAATGAGCGGCAAAGGGACATCCCCGGCGGTCTTAAGCTCCCTCCACTTAAGTGTACCGAAGTCAAGCGCCCACACATCTCCCAGAGTAGTTTCACCAATTCCTCCCAATACCAGGAGCCTTCTGTTCTTCGTATCATAGACGACAGCATGACCGTTCCGTCCGGGAGGAGGGGTTCCCGAGGGACGAAGCTCCTGCCACGACAAGGGATTGAGACTAAGCGCCCACACATCATTGAGGAAAGCCCCGCGGAATCCACCAAAAACAATGACTCTGTTGGTGTCAGGGTCGTATGCCGCTGCGTGCCCTCTTCGTCCGGGCACTATTTCCCCTCCTGGATACAACCTTTTCCATGCGCCGGTTACAGGATCAAGGCTCCAGACATCATCCAAAAGAGCGTTCCCGTCCCAGCCGCCAAAAACTATCGCTTTTGAAATCCCGTCTGCGAAAGTGAGCGTGTGGAGATTTCTCGCGTCTGGTGAAACGGAAGGAAGGGCTGACCAGACAAATGACTGACCAATATTTCCAGTCTGGACTTGAACGACTGGAGCAGAGGGGTTCACTTGCGCGGCAAGACATGGAATCTGTGCAGCTGGAGTGAGCTGAAAAATCAGGGAAACAGCAATTGCGATCAGGCCCAGAAGCGGGAGCCTGAAACTCGGAAGAGTTCGTAAGTTCCCGTTGTCAAGCAAGTTGGCTTTTGTCATTGGTCTCTCCCGGGAGCTACCATGGCTCCCTATTTTGTATAATCCTGACATGATTCTACCAATCTTTTATGTCTGAGTCAAGAAGCGAAATCTGACCCCTCACCAACCTCTCCCCCATGGGGAGAGGATTCAGGTGAGGGGACATCTCCAAGCCTACCTGTTCGAGCCTCGCAGACATTGACAGAGAGCCCACAGACGTGCATACTGCCATCGTGCAACCACTTGCGAGACACGCCTCTTTTCTCACTGCTCTAACGGTATCATGCGCTGTCGCATTCCTTTTCCTGCCGTGGGTCGGCCACAATCCTGCGTGTGCAGAATCGCCGCGAGGAGCTGGGACGGGGATGGCTCAAGGCGACTCCAGCCGTCACCTCCACGGGGATGCGGCTGCGGAGAGCCTCAAGTCAGCAGGAACTGCCGCGGCTGCAGGCGGCGAAAAAGGCGAGGCGAAAGGTGAAGAGCCGATGAAGCCGCCGACCCTCCTCAATTCCCTGCTGATCCCCAAGTATCTTACATCCTTTGCCATCATAGCGCTGGGCATCGTGCTTCTCTTCCTAAAAGCAATCAATCGCTGGATCCGCATCGGGGTCCTCGCCCTGGTCTTCGTTTTGTTCGGCCTCGACTATGTCTTCCCGCTCCATCCCAGCCCAGTGTGCGGGGTCACCAAACTCTTCATGTTCAAGTTCACTACCGGTAGGTTTCTTGCAGGTTTTCTTGTGATTTTCCTTGCCATCTTCATCCCGAGCATTGTGGGCCGGAAGCTCTTTTGCGGATGGGTATGTCCACTTGGAGCGCTGCAGGAATTGGTCAATAAGATTCCCTTCAAGCCGCGCTGGAAACAGTTCAATTTTGCCATTTTCAATGCAATCCGTTTTGCACTCTTGATCATGTTTGTGCTCACTTTCTTCAGAGTGAAGAGTCAGATTGCGGGGCTCGGTCATGAGGTTGGAGGCGACATCTCGCAGGGAATCTGGAGGGCTTATTCCGCGTACAGCGTCTATGAGCCGGTTAACTTCTTTGAGCTCTTGCACTGGAACATCGACACGCTGTGGTGGATCATGATGGCGGCTCTGGTGATTTTGAGCTTGATGCTGTACCGCCCCTTCTGCTATGCCATCTGCCCGGTCGGGGCGCTGAGCTGGCTCCTGGAGAAGATTGCACCCGGGAAAATTTCTGTCAACCGTTCCAAATGTGAGAAGTGCGACGACTGTATCTCGAAAAGCCCCTGCCCAACTATCAAACCGCTGCGCGATGGTGTAAGTGCGTTTCGTCTCCCCGATTGTACTTCCTGCGGTGAATGCCTTAAGGCCTGCACCCACGGCTCGATTAAGTTCGGCTTCACGCGTTAAGTGTCAGACGACATCGAGTAGACCTCTGTCCGGTGTCACAACCAAAGTGCCAATCGTGAAACAACCAAACTAATAGAAACAGGAGACCATCAATGAAAAAGAGGAGCGGCGGTCACAGAGTGGAATATGCCGAAGTCATGAGAAGACTGAAGTCACTTTCAGATCCAGAGGCGGTTGCCGGGATGGCCAGGTTCGGGATCAGTTCAGAGAAGACATACGGCGTATCAGTCCCTGACCTGAGGAGAATCGCGCGCTGAACAAAGCTGCAATCAAGATTGCGAAAGAAATTCAGAAGCTCGACTCAAGAAGCGCAAAATGGATTGCCTCAGACGCAATTCGAGAGTTGACGAGTGAGGCGGTTCAGAAGAAACTGCAGAACTAGGTCACGTCTGTTCCCGTGAACCCGACTGCGAATCCACAGGTTCAGATAGTAACAGCCTGATTTCCCGCAGGGCACGTTCTTCTGCGGTCCTGTCGTTGCCCAGACCTTGCATCTGGCAGAACTCGGCATAAAGCAGGATGCCAGGTGCAACCGAATTCGCGAAATATGTCGAAATAATACCGAGAGCTTCATCTCTCAAATCAAGATCGTCACCAAACTGAGAGCGAAATGACACTCGGAAGTCTGGCCTCTCAATATTGGCGCGGACGATGAACACAAAGTCTGCTCCATGGATCCTGGCCTTGTTCCTGTCGTGCTCTGCTTCTTCCGGCCCCCTAATGTTTCTGTACCTGTCGTCGGTCGCGAACAGTTTTGGCATTGCCAGCGCGTGCGGACGTGCGACGCGAAGTGAAGCCCGGGCAAGGTCTCCGCTGGGGAGCTTCCCTATGATCATCACGCGGTCGGATTCCTTCAACAGGATTTCTGCCCCTTACACGCTCGCGCGTGAAGGCCCGGTTGAACATCGACTCGAATTTCTTTTGGATTTTGTCGTTTCTCCCTTTCGGGGGCAAGAAATTCAATGCGCATAGTTTCCCGACTGTTGGGGATGTCCTTGGTGAATTGAAGTCTCATAGCCTTTGGATCGACCTCGTAACCCAGTTTTGTCAGAGTATCTCCTATCGACTGGGTGGCTTCTCGGAGTGAGACCACGTCCAGGACAAAGTCAAAATCTCGCGTATCCCGCGTTTCACCAATAGCGAGGCGCATCGCTTGAGCGCCCGCCAGGATGAAATCATTGGCAGCGTCGCCGAGCTCCGTAAGAAGCTCCAGTAAATAGGGTAGCTGTGGTTCCCGAATTACGGTTTGTTCCATCGTTTCTCGATTACGCTTGAGAGAAGATAAGACGCTTGGTTTACATCACGCCCGCCACGTGCGTAACAGTCCAACCAAGTTTGAATGTCTGAAACAACCGGCAGTCCGTCCACATTGCGGGAATACATGAAAACTCCAGCATCGTATGGATAAATGAACAAGAAATCTGGTCCAACACTTTGTCCGCGATCAAGAGCAGATAGAATATCGTCTGGCATGTCGCGCAAGACGAACACGTCTATTCTATCTACATTGACGACGGGAGCGATCGTGCCTGCGGCTGCGGAGCCTGTGACCACAATATCCATATCTTTGAAACGAGACAGTAAACCAGTCACCGAAGATTCAATATTGAACCCAAACGGATTCCTGCATGTACGACCACTTTGCTGTATCCTCTTGTACTGCTCCTTGTACTTGTCCACCCAACGAAAGAGCAATTGCCGGGGTTCAGGGACGACAATTCGCTGCTCGTCGCGCCGAACCAGAAGTTCTTGCTCCAATGTCTGGATGGTCTTTGAGATAGAGGATACACTGAGTACGAAGGCCTTCTTTCGATTTTGTCTCTCAGATTCCTGCTCTAGCTCCTTCGCAATGGTCGTGACGGTCCATACTCGCTTGGGAGATTGTAGCAGGACTCTGAGAACACGCGATGACGCACCGCGAAACGGATTGCGGAGCGTCTGCCTTTCTCGATAGATGTTTGGCCGCCCCACCCGCTCAATGAATATCTTGCCCGGGATTCGAAGCAACACATTTCCACACAGGTCTATGAAATCAATTCCGTTCAGTTGGCAGTACTTCTGGCTTGCTGGCGATAGGAAAGGACACACCAGTGCACACGTGCCTTCAGGCCTAACGGCCTTGATCCTTGTCAACCACGGGGCGATTTGTTCCAGAAGTTTGGGGGTTACCTGTGATCTGATTTCGCAGTAGACCGTCACCTGAGTCTCTCCGACATTGAGTGTCAGAACGATGTCAGGTCGGCGCCGGTTATCCTGTACAGTGGTCGGCGCCTTGTCTGGTCGTGCTTCGACCAGTTGAATGTCGCTCAACCCCTGAAAGGGTATCCCTTGTCTGAGTTTCCGGACGATCTCTTGTTCAGTCATGGACTATGTTCCTATTGCGTCTCGCCTTGTTTGATTTCGACTGGAACTATTTTCTCAAAGGAGAAAAATAGTGTCAAGAAGAAAAGTTTCCTTGTTGACCAGAGTTTCTCTTTCTGGAAAGTTAGCTCGAAAAAGAAATTGCACATATTCAACCTACAACAACTTGAAATTACTGCAGTTAGGGACATAAGAGATCCATGTGCCTGGAGCCGGTAGAGATTTCTCCTGCAGCCGCTTGACACAGGGACAACCAGAAACAGTGACTATTTGGTGGCACGGAGAGATTGGGGAGGATAAAGCCGCCATCAGCCCCAAGCCTCCTATTTCATCTCCGCCGATGCATTGGGATCGAATGGATTGATTCTCACGGCAAGGGAGAAGAGGTATGGATAGCTGCTCTTCAGGTGCTTCATGTAGGCCAGCCATTCATGGATCAGAAGGCGAGATCCTGGAAGAAATAGAAGAGCGTGTCGCTCGGCCTCTCGAATATTGCGATCTGAAGAATGTAGAAAATTGCCGAGAGCCCGACCAGGCATATCCCCAGGACAACTTGCCAGTTCAAACGTTTCATTCGGTGCCTTTCCCCCTCACCCCTCCCTCTCCCCAGAGGGGAGAGGAGAGACTGCACATTTCCATAACGGACCTGCATCAGAAAACTATTCCCACAAACCCTTCGACCCGGCCGCCTCTCTCTCCAATCGTGTTTGAAGAACCCGTACCGCCAAGGCGAAAGTCTAATCGCGACTTGCCGACAGGTTTGAACTCAAAGTACACATTCTCTCCCCTTGAAGAGGAGGTTATCACGTCCTTCCTCAGGAATTCTTCGACCTCGACATAGTAAGCGACAATCGAATGCAATTTTCCCCTCGATTCGACGGAAAGAGAGCCGGTCGTTTCGCCAATTGCCATATAGTCTGAAGCGATTTTCGTGTAGGAAGTCTTCTTGAATCTTGCTTTCACGACCAGGGCACTCGAGAAAAACTCGCGGTTCAATTCGATGAATGCGCCTGCCTCCCTGTTTGCGTCACAATAACTGTTCAGCCAAAGAGTCGTCCACAGATTCACACCCCTGGCGAATCCGTACCTTGACCTCGCCTCAGTTGTTGTCACGTATCCAAATCGCATTCTCTTGTCCTGGAGCCCTCTGAGTTCGAGAGGCCATCTGGAAATCAGACCCCTGATCCAGTAATTCTTCTGGCCGAGCTCGGCGGAGATTGATCCGCTTCCGATCTGGTTCTTGTCCGAGTATTTCGAGAACATGCCTGAGAGATCAAACCTGCCTTTTGGATACGGGGTCATGGTTGATGCTTTGAAAGTTCTGATTCTGTAGATTCCCCAGTAGGCATCGTTCCTGGCCCCCCGGACCAGAATCGGTTTTCCCTCTGCTGAGGCGGAAAAGCGGCCGCCGTCCGACCTCAAATCAACGTTGAACGTGCCAAAACTCTTTTTTCCGGAGAGCGATGCAGCGCTTCCTCTGTTCGTGTATTCGATGATAGATGCCTTTGCCTGGATCGAGCCAAGTTTCCGAACCTTTGTCTCGAATCCAAGAACGTTTTCAGCGCTGCTCAAATCATAGTAGGTGAATCCAAATGTAGGATTCTCCTGACTCAGGCTTCCTCTTTTTGTTTCCGCCCTGATCTTCGTGCGGCTGTTGATTGGATATGTTCCTGTTGTTCGCGCTTCTGAAAGAAAGTACCTGATTTTGTAGCTTCTGGGATCCTGTCTGCCCTCGATTGTGCGGTACTCCGAGACAAGTAGGTTCTGTTCAAATGCCGGGGATAATTCGCGCCTGAGCTGACCAAGCTCGTCTCTTGCGGGAGCATAGGTTGTGGAGATGCTCAGAATTTCCGTGTATTCCTTCATCGCATCGACGTCTCTGCCCTTTTCTCTGTAGAAGCGCGCCAGGGCCATCCTTGCGTCAAGGTACTTGGGAACAGAACGCTTCAGCTCTTCAAGTCTTCGAATCGCCTCATCGTTCCTCCCTGTGGCGTTAAGGGCAAGGGCCACTCCAAAGAGAGCATCGCCGTGGGTGGGCATTGCTTTGAGGAGCTTCTCATATTCCGGAATCGAAAGGTCAAACTTGCTTTCCCATCTTAGGAAAGTCGCAACCCAAAAGCGGGAGTCCATGTCAGTTGAGTCCCGTGCAGCGAGAAAGCCGTAAAGCTGGAAAGCGCCGTCGATGTCTCCTGAATACCTGAGCGCCTCTGCAAGCGGCCTCGCGACTTTGCTTGAGTCCGCGCCATTGGCTAGCGCTTCCTTGAGCACACCCGATGCTTCCGCAAAACGCTTTTCTTCAAGAAGCTTGATGCCCCTTTCGTAGCTCTCGCTGGAAGTGGAAACATTCTCCTGCGAGACGGCAGAAACAGTCATCCAAAGTAGGATACAGAGCGATGCAAAAAGCGGCAGGAGTTTCATCTCCCGATAAGCCCCGCAGCATGCGCAAGAATCAGCCTCGTTGCGGCAGCAAGGAGGAAAGCAACGAGAAGCGCAAGAATCGCCAGCGTTACAAAGCCCCTCCATATGTTCTTGGCAGGTTTCCGCGTTTCACCAAAACCGGTCCGCTCCATCACTCCCCACTCCTTTCTTCTTCTGAAGTAATCGTAGAACGCCCGCAGTCTCCAGAGAAGAGTGAGGTGACGATAGCCGAAGTTTTCAAGCACGCCGAGCGAGAAAAGTCCCGCGACATCACGGAACCGCGTGAACGGATATTCGCTGAACTCCTGCAAGAGAATTCCAAGCGTTGAAAGAAGAATTCCGAAGAGCACCGCAGAGAAGAGAAAAAGCACAAAAAAGCTCTCTTCGAGTCTCCCCGTGAAGTAGAAGAGTGGGATCGTCGCAAAACCGTAGATTTCAACCACCGGGCCTATCATTTCCAGGTACAGAAAAGGAATCGCAAGAAGGCCGACGGATCCGTACGACGGGTTAAAGAGCATGTGTTTGAATGAGAAGAGAGTCTGGATGAGTCCTCTCTGCCATCTGTTTCTCTGCCTGGAAAGTGTCGCCATATCAGTTGGCGCTTCTGTCCACGCAATCGGATCCGGAACAAACACGACCCTTCGTTTCTTCCCTTTCTTGAGCTCGTGCTCAGTAACCCTGACAATTATCTCCATGTCCTCGGAGAGCGAATTCACATTGTAGCCGCCGACTTCAAGGACGAGATCCTTTCTCAGCATTGCGAAGACGCCTGACACGATGAGAAGACCGTTGAGCTGGCTCAGGCCGAATCTGGACCCGAGAAAAGAGCGCAAGTATTCCACGGTTTGAAAAGCCGGGAGGAAGTCGCCTGGGAGTCTCACCTCGCTGACCTTTCCTCCGGAGAATACACATCCGTTTGCGAGTCTTATCACGCCGCCCACGCCTATGGTGCCTTCCGGATCCTTTAAGAATGGTTTGACTGCCTTGACGATGGCATTCCGCTCCAATATGGAATCAGCATCAACAGTGCAGATCAATGAATGCCGCGACGCCAGTATGCCGGCATTGAGAGCGTCCGACTTTCCGCCATTTACCTTGTCGACAACAATCAAATCGTGCACATCCGAACTGTCTCTTGATACATAGATGCCCCTTACCGGCATGGTGGTTATGAGCTCTTTTCCTTCGGCATCTCTTGGACTTCTCAACATTCTGTCAACCTTGACCAGGCCAAAACTCTTTATGAGAACTTCAAGCGTCCGGTCCGCTGAGCCGTCGTTCACGACTATCACTTCCGAGTGGGCGTACTGGAGCTTTCTCAGCGAATTCACCGATTCGACTATTGACTTCTCCTCATTGTGTGCGGGGACAATGATTGAGATGAGAGGGGTAAGGTTGCTTTCGAAAATCTCCCTTTCCCCTCCGAAGTACCGGCTCTTGAAATAAGCGATGAGTCCCCGTCTCGAAATAAGCAGGCAGTAGAGATAGATGGCCATCAGTGTCAGGTAATAGACAAGGACGAGTACGGATGTGAATACTATGAAGTCTCTAAACATGAGAGTGGATCACCGGGATCCGCATGAACCGCGGGTCATCCCTGGCCTCCAAGAAGTTTTGACCTCAGGGCGGCGACAGTCTCATTCATCTTCCTTGCCACGTTTTCGTCAGTTTCAGTTTCCGCGAGCTCCGTGAGTGAATCGAGGATGAGAACGAGAGTGTGGCATGCTTCCGCAACCAGAAGGGCGAACTCACCTTTTGATTCCCTGAGAAGTTCGTTGAGTTTTGTGACAAGGTCCAGGTGTGCCATTCTGAGGAGGATCTCAACTGCCTTGACGACCTCCTCTCTCTTTCCACTCTGAAATGTCTTTAGAAGAAGCTCGAGGGTGTCCCCGAGAATCCCGGCTATCTTTTTCCTGGTACCTGGATCGCTGATGGCGAGACCCGATTCGATCGGACTCAGAACTCCGGCCTCTGCAAGCTTCGTAATGATCTTCTCGGCACGCTCCGATTTTTCCGTTTCAGATAACCCTATCTGTTTCAGGTATTGGTCCATCAGGCCGCTCATCTCAAATGCTTCAGCAACCTGCTCCCGTATGGAATCTTCTTCCAGAAGCGCAAGGTCTTCGAGAGCTCTTATTCCCCCAGTGCCATCCAGAAGATGGAGCGCCCTCACCGCCTCCCACTTGACCTGTGTCTCCGCACCCCTCGCAGCTTCTTTCAGCGCATCAACCGCCCTTGTGTCGCCCAATCTCCCCAATGCTTCTGCTGCTCTGACCCTGACAGACGGATGATCATCTTCAAGAAGTCCCGCAATCTCGGCCACTGCCCGCAGGTCTCCTATCTTTCCCAGGGCTTCTGCTGCTGCGCTTCTTACCTTTGGCTCGATGTCCGCAAGCGCCCTCATCAGCGGCTCGACCGTCCGGTAGTTCTTCAGCTCTCCTAGTATGAGCGCAGTGTGGTATCTTTCCCGCGGCTCGGATGAGCGAAGAAGGACAATGAGCTCATCGACTGCCATTTCTCCGAGACTTTTTATGACCTGGGCAGTGTTAAGAAGCATCCACCTGTTTGGTGACTTGAGCTCCCTGACGAGGTTTTCAATGAGCGTTTCTGCAAGGGCTCTTGAGCTTTCCATTATTTTTCCCAGCGCTCTCGAAGCGGTCTCCGAGACTTCCTCGTTCTCGTCGCTCAGGAGATCTCGCAGAGGGTCGGCGGCCTTGAGGAGTCTGAGCTCGCCCAGCACTTCGCACGCCCTCGCTCTGACTCGCATGTCTTGGGAGCTCAATTCCCGGATGTAATCGTCCACGAAACCCTTTTCATCAAGAATCCTTGTTACCCTTTCCCTTTCCTCTCCTTTTATGAAGAATAGTTTCCCCTTGAGAATCTTCTCCAGAACTTCCCTGTCTATTGCCTTTTTCCTGGGAATCTTGATTTCCTTGAGAGGGGTTCCGGCCACGGTCTCGTCAACCAGCTTTGAATACAATTTTTCCCTGCGTGTTATGGCTCTCTGCCTCAGCTTGGCTCTAAACGTTCTGCCGCCGAGAAGAATGGCAAGGAACACGACGATGAGGAAAAGTAGGAGATTTGCTGCAACTATGGCGACCCACATATCAGGCCTGGTGGGTGTGGACTTTCGGCAGCGCGACGAAGAACTTTGAACCCTTTCCGGGTTCACTCTCAGCCCATATTCTTCCCTTGTGCAGTTCGACGAGCTGTTTCGCTATTGTTAAGCCGAGCCCAGTACCTTTTGTCTCGGGAAAACCGGGCTTTTCAGCTCTGTAGAATCTGTCAAAGATTCTTGCCTGTTCCTCTCCCGTCATTCCGACTCCGGAATCCTCAAAAGTCACGAGGATTTCCTCGGGCTGCTCCGTCATCGAAACAAGAATTCTTCCACCCGGGAGAGTGTATTTGATCGCATTGTCGAGAATGTTCGTGAAGACCTCCTTCATCTTCTCCTTGTCAGCTATCAGACGTGCAAGGTTTGGAGGAATTGAGGTTTCAAACCTAATCGTGCCGAGCCTCCCTTTGAGCAGGACAATCACGTCCTGAAGGACGGATGAGAGGTCCGTCGGGCTCAAGCGCAGGCGCTCGGTTCCTGCCGAAAGCCTCGTGCTCTGTGAAAGGTCGTTTATCAGATTCGCCAGCCTGGTCGTTTCCTTATTTATGATGTCAAGGTATCTCTTGATGCTTGCCTCATCGAGCTTCTCTTCAAGCAGGATCTCGCTGAATCCCTTGAGCGCCGTCATCGGAATCTGCATCTCGTGGGCAATCGAGAAAATGAACTCTTCTTCTGCTCTTTCTCTTCTTCTCTGGTCCGAGACGCTGAAAAGAATGCAAATGAAGCCGATCGATGCACCTTTTTCCTGAAGAGCTTTCAACAGAAGTTCGTATTCGTTTCCTCCAATCCTCATGATTCGGGAGAAACTGCCGCCCGCCTTCACCTCTTCAAAGACTTTCGAGAATACCTCTTTTTCGGGGAAGATCTCTTTTATGACCTCAAGATCCTCAAGCTTCATGCCTATTAGTTCGTTCTCCTCCTTGCCTACAATCCTGGACGCTATCAGGCTCGAAAACTGGACAATTCCAAGAAGGTTACCGACCAGAATCGCCGATGGTGCATTCGAGAGGAACATTGAGAGTTTTCTATTCGCACTTATCAGAGAGTCGTGGAGGGAATCGGTTTCGATGGCAAGGGCAGCCTGGTCTGCAAGAAGAGAGAAGAGCTTGATTTCTCTCTCTGAGAATATGTAAGCCGTCTTCCCGTACACAGTGAAGATTCCGAGAAGCTTGTCCGGGGCGAGAACCGGAAGGCACAGAACGGAGTTCAATCTCTCCAGCTTGAGACTCTGGAAATTGCTTGTGGCCGCATCCTCCTGCGCATTCGATATGGCTACCGGTTTTTTTTCGTTGAGAGCTCTGCCCCCGACGACCCGCACAACTTCTTCCACTTCGGTTTTCAAATACTCATCGCTTAACCCCAGTGATGCCCCAAGCTTGAACTCGCCCGTCTCGGGATCGGTTGTCCTCAAAGAAAGTATGTTTGCTCCCAGGAACCGCGAAGCCATGTTGACGATCACTGCAAGCTTGTCGCGAAGCTTTAGCGGCGACAGAAGAACTTTGCTTATCTGGAGGACAGAGGCGAGGTCCCCTTCGGGGGTCTTGACCTCCTGCGGAGAAATAGTCTGTGCCCCAACTCCCTTGCCCGAAAGGAAGATTCTGACTCTGGCGGCGAGCTCCCGTGGCGAGAACGGTTTCGTGAGATAATCCACCGCTCCAAGCTCAAGGCCCCGCACGATGTCCTGCTCCTGCCTTTTCTGGGAGAGAAAGATTACAGGTATTGTTTTTGTCCTCTCATCCTCCCTCAGGTACCGGCAGGTTTCAAATCCATCAAAGTCAGGCATCATTATGTCGAGCAGGATTAGGTCGGGTGGAGAGTTTTTTGCGAGCTCGATGGCTTCTCTTCCGGTCGAAGCTTCTTCCACATCGTAGCCCACATTTTCGAGTTTTGCCCTGACCAGCTCCCGTATGTAGGCTTCGTCGTCTGCGACAAGGATTTTCTGGTTATTTGGCGCCATATGCCTGTTTTTGAGAATTCTCTCCAGAGTCTGTCCGGAATCTACTGTCCGAACCTGCTGAGGCTTAGGGTAGCATCATTCGAGAAGCGCTACAACCCGAGTTTGGGGCATAGCTCGTGTCCGCCGCATTCATGGGGACGAAGAGCCCCTCACAATCCTCTCCCCACGGAAGAGGTCACGGACGGCGCTGCTCGTAACCTCTCCTTCATGGGAGAAGGTCACTGATGATTCTTCATGTAACCTCTCCTTCATGGGAGAGGGTCACTGATGATTCTTCATGTAACCTCTCCCCTCTGGGGAGAGGATCAAGGTGAGGGGAAGCCTGACGCCTCAGACTACCCGACTTCGCAAGAGGTTCTTACAGTTTAATCGTCATTTCTGGGGAATGGCTTGAGAGAAGTTGAGTACCTGTGGCAATTCAGCCAGACTGAGCGGACACTTACTCTGCCCAAGCAAAGCCAGTATCTCCCCGGAAACTGCAAGCTCGCCAGCAAGCTAGCGCTTGACACAAGGCCCTTATCTATGGTAGTATCTGGTAGTTAGGGAAACATGCGTATGGCATAGGGACGCGCGGCGCTATTTCTATTCAATGTGGACAGGAGGTGATGACAACAGCGCGTTTGTCGTTAAGGCAGTGTAGCTGGAAGTTTCTTAGATTCTGTCATCGGAGGGAGGAATTGAAAATGCATAAGTTTCTTATGACATCATTGGCGATTGTAGGACTGGTGTTTGCTCTCGCGGCACCCGCAGTGGCACAGCAGATTATCGGCGGGCACGATGAGACGACCGAGAATCACAAGGGCGCTCAGTGGGCGGCCGCAGCACCCGCCACACCGAGCACAGGTCCTGTTTTGGCTGGCGCCCATCTTCTTCTAAGCGAGATTGGTTATCGTGGTCTCAACAGCGCGACGTGCGCAGATTCGACAGAGTTCGTTGAGATCTACAACCCGACCTCGGAGCCCGTTGACCTGTCCAATTACTATTTGTCAGACGTCAATACGTATTACACTCTGCCTGTGCTGGGAACCATAGACATATTTCTGACCGGGTCAGACTTTGCCATGCGGTTCCCGAATGGCGCAATCATACTGCCCGGCGCCTACAAGACAATAGCTGTGGACGGCGGCAGGTTCAAGCGCTGCGCTGGTGTAGATGCTGACTTCATGTTCTTCAATGCTGGTGGCCCTACTACCGCCATCCCGATGGTGGACGTGGCCAGAAACAAGCCTGCGCCTTATCCGACTTATGGCTCATATACCAATACGGCAGAGTTCGTGTGGCTGTTCTACTGGGATCAAATCTCGGACCTCGTCTGTGATGTTGACCTGGTTTACTGGGGCTCCGGTTCAGGTTCCAACTGGCCGGTGCTGAAGACAACCGCGACCTGTCAGGATGGGCCGGATGCAGATGTGGTTGCGTCATGCTACAACAATGACGTTGGCCCGCTCACCCAGGGATTTGTTGTCCCCGCAAGCGGTGCCGGCACTCGCCAGAGAGTTGGGGCAGAAGGTGCCGAGACTCTTGTTAGTGGCAATGGCTGTATAGCCGGTGGACCTACTGCTGTCGAGAACAGCACTTGGGGTACGATTAAGGCAATCTATCGGTAATACCGAGTAACTCATCATAAAGAACGGCCACCCTGGCTTACCGGGGTGGCCGTTTAATTAGTGACAGTCACCTATTTCCTGGAAAATAGGTGACTGTCACTAATTTCTTTAGTAAAGTGACGATGAAGATGGCTGAGAGCGAAGTCAAAATCATCTCTTCAAACCGGCGCGCAAGGAAGGATTTTCTTGTAATCGATACCTTTGAAGCTGGAATTGTCCTGAGCGGAACTGAAGTCAAGTCAATCCGCCAGGGCAGGGTGAATTTGAAGCAGAGCTACGCAACGATCCGGGACGGAGAGGTTTTCCTCTACAATCTGCACATCAATCCCTACGAGTTTGGAAACCGGTTCAACCTTGACCCTACGCGGAGAAGAAAACTGCTCCTTCACAAGTCGCAGATAAGAAGACTCATCGGAAAGGTTTCTGAAAAAGGTCTTACTCTGATTCCGATGTCGCTCTATTTCAAGAAAGGCTACGCAAAGATAGGGCTTGCCCTTGCAAGAGGGAAAAAACTCTACGACAGGAGGGAAGAGATAAAAAAGAAGGATATGGAACGAGAAATGAGACGAACCTATAGAGGAAAAAGGTGAGGATAAAGGGAATCGCTCTCCTTGCAATCTTGAGTGCAGTTTTTTTCCTTCCCGAGACGAATCTTGTCATTATGCTTCCCGGTTTCGAATCTGCCCTGAGTCCCGGCGGATTCTGCGGGAAGGCATTTTGTCTCGAGGTTCCCTACGTTCCGCTGAGTGAAATTGCGAGGATGCATCATGCCACCAAGCTCTGGTATCCCGAAACAAGAAGGATGACACTGGAGATTCCCGGGAAGGCGATAAAGACAGTCGTGGGAAGCAGGCTCGTCTTGATTGGCGGAGACTCGTACATGATGAGCGGTCCGGCTGTTTTCGTGGATGGCCAGGTCGCAATTCCTTTGGACTTTGTCGAGAAAGTCCTCAACAAAGTTCTGGCACAGAAATTCACATGGGACGGGAGGCAGCGGAGACTCGTGCCGGTCGAGACACTTGTGAAGCTGCTTGGAATGGATCTCTACGAGGATAGCACTGATACCGTGCTCAAAATTCTCGCCGACTCAACCATTTCCGGAGAGGTGATTTTTCCATCAAGGAGAGAGTTCGACTTCAGAATCGCGAAGTGCGAGCCCGGGAAGGGGTACCTTTTTCCGAATGAGGGACTAGGTCTGGTCGAAAGACTATCTTTTGTCAGGGAAGGTGGAGGCGTGACGCTTTCTATCAGACTCACGAGTGAAGCAGAAAGCTATCTCGTCTCCATGCAGCCGGACGGAGTCGAGTTGAGATTTACGAAAAATCCGAATGCCGGGAACGCTTTTCTTGAGAAACTTCTCGCGCGTGAGGCGAAGCGAGTCAGAAAAATAGTGATTGATCCGGGGCACGGCGGAAGTGACGCAGGAGTTGAGGGAATAGGGGGCTCGAAAGAGAAGGACATAACGCTTGACATTGCTGCGAGTGTGAAAGAGTTTCTTGAACGTAACAGTTCCCTGTCTGTGCTTCTGACAAGGACCGAGGACATGACAGTCAGACAGGATGAACGGATAGAGTTCTTAAAGAACGTCCGGCCGGACATGGTGCTGAGTCTGCATGCAGAGGGTTATCCTTCTGAGGAGGCAAGAGGCATCTATGTTGTGGTACCTGACGGCGGAGGCGATCTCAGACTGCGTCTTCTTGGAAGGATTATCCTCGACTCTTTCTCTTCTGTTGTGGGCGCTCAAGACAACGGCCTGATGTTCGTCCCGATCAGACTCCTAAAGAGCTCCGACACCAAGGGGGTAGTCATCGATTGCGGGTTCCTCACAAGCCCGGTGGACGAGGACTTGCTGGAAGATCCGGACTTAAGGAAAGAGCTCGGGATTGCGATAGGAAAAGGAGTCATCGAATTTGTAAACCTGCAGGCAGGGGGATGAATTGCGCTCACTTGTCCTTGCGGCGATAGCCGCCGGCCTTCTGGCGTCACAGTCCTGGTGCGCAGAATTGGCACAGGCCACGCGCTCAGTCTCGCTGTATTTTGGATCGAAAGACGGCAAGGAACTTCTGACTGAAGAGAGGGAGATGCTTGTAACTGAAAACAGGGAGGGATCTCTTTCTCTTCTTATCTCAGAGCTTACTGGTGGTCCCAGGAGGACCGGGGTGAGGCTCATGCCGGCCAACGCGGTGCTCCGCCACACCTTCATAGACGAAAGGGGAACGGTTTTCATCGACTTCTCCGGCTCGATCAGAGTCACATCCCAGGGAGGAATCCTGTTCGAGTGGCTTCTCGCCTCGTCAATTGCGCGAACCGTCCTTGAGAATGTGGAACGCGTGAAGAAAGTAGTATTCCTGGTTGATGGGAAACCTGCTGCCACTCTTACCGGCCATGTTGACTTGACAGAGGGACTCACTCTGGATGATATCCTTTCAGCAGGAAGACGGGGTGGCATGAAATGAAAACCAGCGAAAGCAGAATTGGTGTCTTTGATTCAGGTGTCGGCGGACTCACCGTAGTGAGAGAACTCATGCGCTCTCTGCCGGGCGAGGGAATCGTCTATTTCGGTGACACCGCGAGAGTCCCGTACGGTTCGAAATCCAGGAAGGCAGTCACCAGGTTCTCCGTTGAGAATGCAAAATTTCTTCTTCGAGCCGGGGTCAAGATGATCGTGGTGGCATGCAATACCGCGTCCGCCTTTGCACTGCCGGTCTTGCGCAAGTCCGTCCCGGTTCCGGTAGTGGGCGTTATTCAACCGGGAGTGTTCGCCGCTTCGAAGGCTACGATCAGCGGAAAAGTAGGTGTGATTGGCACACTCGGCACCATTGGGAGCAAAGCGTACGAGAAAATGCTCAGGAAGAAGAACGGAGAATTGAGCATCTTCTCCGCGGCGTGCCCGCTCTTTGTGCCTCTTGCTGAAGAAGGGTGGACTGACCACGAAGTGACGAAAGCCGTTGCAGAGGAGTATCTGGCCCCGCTCCGCGCGAGAGGCATTGATACGCTGATACTCGGCTGCACTCATTATCCTCTTCTCGCAGGAGTTATTTCCGAAGTCATGGGTGATCACATTGTGCTGATTGACTCCGGTGAGGAGACGGCGAAGGTCGTCAGAGAAATTCTTCGTAAAGAGGGTCTTTCAAGAAGAGGAACCGCCCGCCCGGCGAATCTTTTCTGCGTGAGCGACATCCCGGCCAGATTCAGAGACATCGCAAGAAGGTTCCTTGGTTCTGAGGTTGGAAGAGTTCATCTTGTCGACCAGTCCTCAAGCACTTGGTTCCGAGAAGGAGGGAGAATTGAAAATTCCCGGAAGAAGGTTAGACGGAAGAAGAGCCGGCGATCTAAGAAAGATAAAGATTAAAGTTGGGGTTTTGCGGCACGCCGAAGGCTCTTGTCTTATCGAGATGGGAAACACGCGTGTGATGTGCTCGGCCACTCTGGAGAATAAGGTCCCGTACTTTCTGAAGGCCAAAGGGCATGGATGGGTCACCGCAGAATATGGAATGCTGCCCAGGAGTTCACATGAGAGAATTCAAAGGGAATCTGTGAAGGGAAAAGTCAGCGGTAGGACACAGGAAATCCAGCGCCTTATTGGAAGAAGCCTGAGGGCTGTGACCGAGCTCGATGCGCTCGGTGAAAGGACAATCCTGCTCGACTGTGACGTGCTGGAGGCGGATGGGGGAACGAGGACCGCTTCGATAACAGGTGCTTTTGTGGCTCTCCACGAGGCCTTCAAGTTCATGGTCAATAAGAAACTGATCAAGTACATTCCGGTGAGGGATTTTGTTGCGGCCATCAGTGTCGGCAAAGTCAAAGGGGAGTTCCTGCTTGACCTCAACTACGCCGAGGACAGTACTGCCCAGGTTGATATGAATGTCGTGATGACTGGAAGCGGACACTTCGTTGAAGTGCAGGGCACCGCTGAAGGACTGCCTTTCCGGTGGGAAGAAATGAACGCAATGTTGAAGCTTGGTTCATCCGGAATTCAGAAACTCATTAAGGCCCAGAAGAAGAGTCTCGGACTTCCCGGGCAGAGTAAAGGGAAAGCCCTCTCCGTATAGGAAACAAAAGTTGAATCCCAGTATTGGCGAGCTTATCGTTGCCTCAAGAAACAAGGACAAGCTGAAAGAAATAGTTTTGCTGCTTGAGGGGATGGACATGAATGTCAGGTCCCTCGAAGCTTTTCCGCAGATTGTTCTTCCTCCAGAAACTGGCGAGAGTTTCCGGGAAAATGCTCTCATCAAAGCGCGCTGCGTCCTGGCTCAGACCGGAATTTCAGCGCTTGGCGATGATTCGGGACTTGAGGTCGATGCACTTCAGGGCAGCCCGGGAGTCAGGTCTTCCAGATTTGCAGGTGAACGGGTTTCCTACGAAGACAACACGAAGAAACTCCTATCGATGCTGTCAGATGTTCCTCGCGATCATAGGAAAGCGAGATTCGTGTGCGTTCTGGCGCTCTGTCTTCCGAACGGAGTTGAACTGACGTTTCAAGGGACCTGCCACGGGGAGATTCTGGAGGCCCCGAGAGGCATAGGCGGCTTCGGTTATGATCCGGTTTTCTTCATTCCAGAAAAGGGAAAGACAATGGCCGAGCTAGACCCCAATGAGAAAAACTTAATAAGCCACAGAGGAAAGGCGTTCCAGGCGGTCAAGAAGTGGTTGCTTGCCGAGAGGGGGCGTGACTCACGATGATACACAAAACGACGAATGTAAGCAGGTCCTTGCAGGGGAATAGTCAATCAGAAAGAGGTTTCTTCGGGCTGGGCATAGCCCCGAAGATCCTCGATATCCTCGCGCACACAAAGTTTAGGATTCCCACTCCTATCCAGTTCAAGGCGATTCCCCCTGCGATTGAAGGTAAAGATGTTATCGGTGTTGCGCAGACCGGCACCGGCAAGACTCTGGCTTTTGCCATTCCCATGGTGCAGCGCCTTGCGCAGAGAGATGGGATTGGTTTGGTCCTTGCGCCCGTGCGCGAATTGGCCATCCAGATTGACGAGGCATTGCAGATAATTGCCCGCCCATTTGGGATGAAGACCGCCTGCCTTATCGGCGGCGCTCCAATAGCTGCTCAGATACAGGCGCTGCGCAAGAATCCCCGCATTGTCATCGCCACTCCCGGCAGACTCCTTGACCATCTCGGCCAAAAGAATTTCCTGCTGAATAACGCGACGATGCTCGTGCTTGATGAGGCCGACCGTATGCTGGATATGGGGTTTGCCCCGCAGATCAAAAAGATCCTGCGTTTCGTACCGAAAGACAGGCAAACCATGCTTTTTTCCGCGACGATTCCCAAAGAAATTGTGGAAATTGCCGCCGCGTACATGAAACTCCCCGTCTCAGTTGAGATTGCCCCGTCAGGGACTTTGGTGGAACGCGTAACCCAGGAATTGTTCATCGTCAAGAAAGAAGCAAAGCCGCGGCTCCTCGGTAAACTACTCGCGCAATATCACGGCTCAGTTCTTCTGTTCTCCCGCACAAAGCATAATGCGCACAAGATTATGACGTCGATCCGGGGCATGGGATATAGCGCGGCAGAGATACATTCTAACCGTAATCTGGGACAGCGCCGCGAAGCGCTTGAGGGTTTTAAGTGCGGCAAGTATAAGGTGCTTGTCGCTACCGATATTGCTGCCAGGGGCATTGATGTGATCGGAATCGAGCTGGTGCTTAACTATGATCTTCCGGACGATGCAGGAAATTATGTGCACCGCATCGGCCGCACTGCGCGGGCGGGGTCTGGCGGACATGCGATTTCTTTTGCCACGCCCGAGCAGAACCGCGATGTTCAGGGTATTGAAAAACTCATCAGGTTAACACTTCCCGTATCAAAGCACCCCGAGCTTCCTCCTGAAGAGTTTCTTAAATCCTGGCATGAAGGTTCGCGAACGAACCTGAAACGGCATCACACTCACAGATCGTTTAAACCTCGCCGCCGTTGAGAGAAAGCGATGTCCCAATGGTTTTCGCGGCCCATTACAAGCCAGGTTCCAAATCTATCTGATTTCGGCTCGACTATGTGTTCATAGTTCATGGTCACAACCCCACTATCCGGAAGACTACCCTTCGCGGATATCGAACTTGATTTCCAACTGAGGATTCAGTGATCTCGCCTCGAGCAATGCACCTTTTACTAGACCGATAGCGTTCATGAAAGCCTTTTCTGATTCAGACTTTGTGAGTAACACGCCTAGCACTGAGCTTCCCTTTCAGTATTATGATTTTGTCTTTGATGACGAAATTGAGAAAACAACCCTCTTTCTTCTTCTTTTCGTTGAACTCTTCTTCGGTGTAGATGGTGAAGTTGATCTCCCGATTCAATCGCGATTCCAGATCGCGCACGTCTCTGGTAAAACGATTTTCGTTCAATTCGCCCACGATGAGCAAATCAACATCAGAAGTGGCTTTCTCCCGATTCTTTGCATATGACCCGAAGATAAGAGCAAGTGCAATGCCTTTGTATTTCAGAACCAATTCCCTGAGGCTTCCCTCTACTCCTTCAGTCTTGAAAATGACCTCCTTGAGTTCCTTGAACAAAGGATAACGCTTGTTGAGAGAATAAAATCTCAATTTTCCCTTTGTGAACGATGTATAGAGCCCCTCTGTCTCAAGTCTTCGGAGTTCTCTCGAGAGGTTCCCGGGATCTTCGTCAATAAGACTAGAGAGTTCACGCACATAGTACTCCTCATCGCAGTGGGTGAAAGAATAGGTAAGCAGCTTCCTTCTCAATTTCGTATTGAGCAGAACTGACATAACGTTCGCCTCTATTGTTGTTTCAATTACATCAATTGTTGTGAATTGTACAACGATGCCACCGGTTTGCAATACTTCTTTTGACGCCGCGGTGCGAAGCTTGGCTTCGGTGAGGAGAACTCAATAAGCCATGGGGAGAAGTAGCTCAGGCGCCGAGGACGTGGCTGGCATGGCACTCAGACTCAAAGTTCCTGAGCTGTTCTTAGTGCTTCTTTGACGAAAGAATTTGTCTTCTTCATCCGTCGAAACTCTTCGTTTGTGTAAACCAAAGGTTCTATTGGTAGATCCGTGAGCTTCAGAACTTCGGTTATCCTCTGAAAAATCCTGCCTTTGAAATCTCCCACAATCATGAGGTCAATGTCACTCCCCTCGTGCATTTCCCCCTTGGCAAGCGAGCCGTAGAGATAGACTGCCCTTATCGAGAATTTCTTCCTGAGCTTGCGGGTGAACACATCTAGCTTTTCAAATACTTTCTCACCGTTCTCAATATCAATGTTGCGAAGTCTAGGCATCTCCTGGCATCCTCGTGATCATAGTAATCTACCGGCGCGATGTCCTCATCAAGCCCATTGGGATAACGCGTAGGAATGTAGTACGTGTCAAGAATTCTCGCAGCCTCCATCAGTCCGGAGAATCCCTTTTGTCTCTTTTCGCATTCTCTAACAAGCATCTTTATGGAGTGCGTCGTGAGAGAGGTGTAGCCCAGGTCATAGAGGAAGGCCTTGAGAGACTTCTCTGCGCTCTGTTGTGACTGAAAACAACACCATTCGTAGTTCTTGTCCTTCAGGCTATCCCTGGCTGCTTTCAGGTCTGCTTCGCCCTGTCTCAGCCATCGCTTCGCCTCTTTCCTCATTGTGACCCTCCACCGATCTCAAAATAACGGTCATCATTCTCACAAAATACCTGGGGTGGACGACGGGAGTTCTTCTCCCCCGAACTCTGCCGAGTTCTCCGCCGAAGCCGGCCGCCCTCGCTTCATCCTCCACCGGAGGCGCTCGGGTCGGCTTCAACTCCCTGCATGCTCAGACAGCGAAAAGACATTTGGGGTGGACGACGGGAGTCGAACCCGCGACGCCTGGAGCCACAGTCCAGTGCTCTACCAATTGAGCTACGTCCACCGCCTACGCTATGTTCGTACTTGGCGCGCCTGCAGGGATTCGAACCCCGGACCAACGGATTAGAAATCCGTTGCTCTATCCAGACTGAGCTACAGGCGCGTGTTTGACAGTCTCATTCATGAGGACGCGCGATTCAACCCGGAATTTCACACATCCAGCGACTGTCGTGTGATGACTCTCAATTAACTGGTCGGGGCGAGAGGATTTGAACCTCCGACCCCCTGCGCCCAAGGCAGGTGCGCTATCCGGGCTGCGCTACGCCCCGTCGGAGGAAAAGTCCATCGAAAGAAAGATTTCTGGACTTGAAACAAGACTCTACTTTAGTCTATGTTAATAGCTCGTTGTAATGAAGTCAACAATCCAATCTGGAAGAGAACATTACAGGCCGAGAAGTGGGGATTCACATCTATTGCGCGGAGGTGATCGGTGGCGAGCGTTAATAAAGTGATTCTCGTAGGGAATCTGGGAAGCGACCCGGAGCTCAGACGCACTCCGGCAGGCACTGCAGTGGCAAGTTTCAGGATTGCGACTAACGAGACCTGGACTTCGAAGAACGGCGAGAAGGGGCAGCGGACTGAATGGCACAGAATAGTCGCATGGGGAAAACTCGCCGATATATGCAGTCAGTATCTGAGCAAGGGAAAGCAAGTTTATCTCGAGGGAAGGCTTCAAACGCGTTCGTGGCAGGATAGTCAAGGCGTCAAGCGCTATACGACTGAGATAACTGCGACTACTCTGCAGATGCTCGGACGTCCGGACATGGCCGGCGCGGGAGAAGCGCGGCAGGAGAGTCCGCCTGCAGAGGAGTACAATGTGGAAGAGCTGCAGGCAGTGGGAGACGACGACATTCCGTTCTGATTGCGCCGCTCCCTCGTGCTGAGATAACTCCCGTCGGTGATTTCGATTCAACCCAAACCTCATCCGAGGGTCTTTCGGGCTGGGTATGGAAGCTGCAGCGCACGTAGGTGTGTGGTAACATATATTCTGATGGGGAATGGCTGGAATGAAGATTTCAACCGTTGTGTGGCTTGGGGACATAGCGGAGAAGCTGCTCGCGCGACACAAGGTTACACAGGAAGAGGTGAGGGAAGTTCTGAATGGTTCGCCGAGGTTCAGGTATGTTGAGAAGGGTCACAGGCCGGGAGAGAATGTGTACGCTGCTTTGGGACGAACTGGGCCTGGACGCTATCTCATCGTTTTCTTTGTGTACAAAGGGGGCAGGCAGGCGTTGATTCTGTCCGCGCGTGATATGACGCGTGGTGAGAGGAAGCGATATGAAGAGAAATAGCGTGAGTCTCTCGAGGGCATCGTCGTATCGTGAGACTGCCGAGTATTGGGATGACCATGATCTCTCTCGGGTTTGGTCGAAGACAAGCCCTGCGCGGTTTGATGTTGAGATTGAATCTGAGGCCACCTACTTCGCGATTGATAGTTCTCTACTGGAACGACTTAGGGTCCTAGCGAGGAAGCGTGGAGTCTCTTCGGGTACGTTGATAAATCTGTGGTTACAAGAAAAGCTTCGAGAGAAGTTACCTCGGTAGCTTTTGCATAACTAGCGACTGCAGATCGACGGGCAAACAGCTCTGCTGTCAGCCCGCGGCTGCCCCGCAGCGATATGCGCCGTTAGCTCAATTGGTAGAGCAACTGACTCTTAATCAGTAGGTCGGAGGTTCGACTCCTCCACGGCGCACTTTGAAGATGAATGTTAGCGCTCGATTCAAGACCAGCCGGATAGGCTCATCTGCAGAGGCAACAAATTACTCAGTGCCTTGATTAATTTTACTCACCGCTACAGAATGGACCATGGATAAACTGCAACGCCCGAGCGCTTGAAGGCCTGTTCTCCCCCGTAAACAAGTGCCGCGGGATTATCAACCGAGCCGCTGATTTCACGCCAGAACTTGAGGCTTCGGAAGAAATCAGATGCAACGGTTTGGGCAGACTTCACTTCGACCGGAATCAAGTCCTTTCCAACGTCAATCAGCATGTCAACCTTGTGACCGCCTGCATCCCGCCAGAAATAGAGCGCGGCTTGCTCACCGCGATGCACAAAATTCTTATAGAGCTCAGACAACACGAAGCTCTCAAATACTGCTCCCCTGGCCGAATGGTGGTGCAGTTCTTCTGCCGATTGAATCCGCAACAGAAAACACAGCAGGCCTGTGTCCAAGAAGAAGAGTTTTGGACTCTTGATGAGCCTCTTGCCGAAGTTCTTGAAATGCGGTCTGAGTAGAAGAATAATGAAACTCGCCTCAAGGACCGAAATCCAGCGTCTTGCGGTGGTGTGCGTAATTCCGCAGTCAGAAGCCAGACCCGTAAGATTGACCAACTGTCCGTTTCTGCCCGCACAGAGCCGGATAAATCTCCCAAACGTCTCGAGGTCTCCGACTTTCAGCACATTTCTAACGTCACGTTCAAGATAAGTCTGATAATAGCTCCCCAGCCAGTCACGAGGCGGCAGATTCTTGTCGTGTATTCTCGGATAGAACCCGGTGAAAAGGTACTCGACAAGACTGCGCGAGGGGATTTTCGTCCTCTTTGGTACTCCCCGGCCGAAATTCGTAAGCGCGATGGGTGGTCTCCCCTGAAGTTCGGCAAGAGAGAAAGGCAGCAGGTTGAGCACCGCGCACCTGCCCGCCAGCGACTGAGAAATACTCTGCAACAGAAGGAAGTTATGCGAGCCAGTGAGAATAAACTGGCCGGGTGCATCTCGCTCATCCACAACTACCTGGATGTAGGAGAACAATTCGGGAGCTCTTTGCACTTCATCAAGAATAACAGGGCCATCAAATCGTTTCAGGAAACCTTCTGGATCCTCGAGAGCGAACGCTCTCTGGTCTGGGAGTTCAAGAGAAACGTAGGCATGACTTTTGAACTCGGCTCTTACAAGCGTTGTTTTGCCTGATTGCCTCGGTCCCGTCACCGACACCACGGGAAATCGCGCAGACGCTTCACGAAGTTTCCTTGCCAGTGTTCTTCTAATCACTCACCCTCCTGGATAATTGAATTTCAGAAATTCAGTTTACATGACACGTGTTGGACTGTCAAGATCAATTCTCAGGATACGTTTCCTTAGAATGTTTGGGAATCGAACAGCGACAGTTGTGGGGGAAACCACAGCAGATCTCACATCGACCCGGGTTCATGAGGCCACTATTTCGTGGCGGGTCTGCTACTGCGTAGCCGCGAAGTAGTGGAAATTGACCGGGCTGGTTGAACTGGGCCTGGTGTCCCGGAGAGGCAATCCCGGCCGGCCCAGGGACATCGCATGCGCCGCCCGGTCTGACCGTACGCGGTCAGCCCCGCTATGCTCCTTTTGTGCACTTCAAAGCAGCTACCTCTCAATCAGTAGGTCGGGGGTTCGACTCCTCCACGGCGCAAAAGACATACCGCGCATCACAACAAACCTGACATCAGACAAAGGGCAGCGATTCGGGAAAAGGCCTCCTCGAACTGCTGCCCAAGCTCGACTCTTCTACCTTGTAGAATCGCCGACTACTTGTACATTGCTTTAATCGCTCCCCAGGTTTTTGGGAAAGCATTTGTGGGATGGTCGCAGCCGACTCCGTGAGAGCCGATGACGCCGCAGTCATATCCGTAGGGATGATAGCCGGGTGCGCAGGGGGAAACGTAGTTTACGCAGACGTCGCCATACGTGCGTCTGCAGAACATGGGATCAGCCGAGAAGTTGCCGTTGATGTTGTTCTGATCCGCGATGCAGCCGACCCAGTCGCCTCCGGCATTTCCGAATACGTCGCAGCATGTAAGCGCGGCGCTGCCGCCGGATCCGCAACTGATGCCTTCCGCACTGCCAAACGCAATGACCGTCTTCTCAAGTGTCAGGGCGATACCCTCGCAGTGTATTGCTCCCCCCGCGTCACTGTGGTTTTCTGAGAACGTACAGCCCGTCACGGTAGAGACTGCAGGGCTCGGGCCCGCGAAAAATATCGCGCCAGCCAGCTGAGCCCAGTTTCCGATAAACGTACAACCTGTCACAGTTGGGGCCGATCCCATGCAGAAAATCGCTCCGCCCGCGTTGGCCATGTTCCGGTAAAACGCGCAGCCTACTATGGAAGGCGAGGAGTTCTGGCAGAGGATCCCTCCACCCCAGGTGAGGAGTCCGTCCTGGATCGTTACTTCCTTGAGTACCGATCCAGCACCTTCTCCAGAATAGAACAGGAATCCAGTTCCGGCCCCATTCACCGAAATAACACAGGTCGACGGATCTCCACTCTCTGAGCGGACAGTGATCGGCTTGCCGTGATAGTCAATGTTCCTGTTGCCGTCACCCTCGTACACTCCATCCGCGAGCAGGACAATGTCACCCGGAGCCGCCAGGTCAATCCCCGCCTGAATTGTCGGAGCATCGCCGGTTCCATCAGGCTTTATGCGCCAGGTGCCGGCATCAGCCGAAACCGAAGCCACTAGAATAATGGCCAGGGCGACAAGAGCGGTACTGAGTTTCATCACATGCCTCCTTCTGCGAGAGGGTGAACATAAGTATTCCGGATCCTGCTACGGACATAATGCCGGACCATGGTGGTGCCCATATCACCTTGAACGACCTCACGTGTCAGTTGCCAGCTTGTGACTGTTTGCCGGGCCGGACCGAGCCATGGCGATTGACCTGCTAATACTTCATCGTAGGACCACCATCTTCTTCACGCTGACGTTTTGCCCCGCAATCAAGCGATACGAGTAGATGCCGCTCGGCAGATTGCCAGTGTTGACCTCGAGCAGCTTGACTCCGGCATCCTGCTCTTCATCCACAAGAGTCGCCACGAGCCGCCCGGCCATATCGTACACCCTGACACTCACGTGCTCGATCCCTGGTAGTTCGTACTTTATCACTGTCCCAGAGCTGGACGGGTTTGGATGGTTCTGATAGACGGCAAACCGTGTAGACTTCTTTATCTTGTCAACACTCGTGGACCCCGCTATGAACTGCAGTTCGCTGCTCTTGAGACTTATGTTCCCGTGTATGTCTGAGGCCCTGAGCGCGTAGTAGTATATTTTACCCTCTGCCAGGTCCTCATCAGTGAATGAAGTGTCCCGAGTCGATCCAAGCGCAATCATAGTGTCAGGGTTGAACCCGGGCACAAAGCTTCGAAAGACTTCATAGCCTGCGAGGTCATCTTCTGGGTTGGGATTCCAATGGAGGACGAAATTCCCAGAGGCGAGACTTCCTGCAAGGTTTGCAGGTGGAAGCGGCGGCAAATTGTCAACCGAATAGCCGCTCTCGGCAGGGGATATGTAGAATATGCTTGGAGTGGCTGTGTGAGCCGTAACGAGGAATGTGAGTCTGTGGATTCCGGATGAACTTGAGTCTTCAAACGTGGGAGCGACCACGTTGTATTTCGGAGACTGCACAGCCGGGACACTGACGATGAAATCATATAACACTCCAAGCGTGTCATTCGCGGGCGCCCGGAATTCCGTTTTTGCGCGTTGTGCCGCGAGCGCCGGTGGTATTTTTCTCCACACTCCATACGACACGATCGGTCTTGCGGATGTCAATGTGTCGTCAACCCCTCTTTGAAATGTCAGCCTTACTTTCCCGCCCTGATCGTTTGTCACATCTTTGACGGATAAGATGTGCGGGTTGGGATTCAAGTTCCCATACTTGTCCGCTCTCTGTGCGTAAATGTCGTCATTTCCGTTGCGGTAGTCATACCAGGTAATGATTGCTCCTTCCTGACCGTCGCTCGCGATGGTGGGGTACTGTTGATTTCCTGTGGCGGTTGAGATGGCCACTCCGTTTGCAGTCCACTGGACAGTGCCGGATGAGTTTACGCGCTGCGCGTAGATGTCCCAGTTTGTTCCGTTGCGCGCGTCATACCAGGTGATGATGGCGCCCCCTGAGCCGTCGCTGGCGATGATCGGGTTCAACTGGCTTCCTGCGGCGGTTGAGATGGCCACTCCGTTGGCAGTCCATTGGACAGTGCCTGATGCATTGATGCGCTGCGCGTAGATGTCCCAGTTTGTTCCGCTGCGGGAGTCCTGCCAGGTGATGATAGCGCCGCCAGAGCCGTCGCTGACGACGATAGGGTACGATTGTTCTCCTGCGGCGGTTGAGATGGCGACTCCGTTGGCAGTCCATTGGACAGTGCCAGAGGCGTTGATGCGTTGGGCGTAGATGTCGTAGTTTCCGTTCCGTCCGTCCGATCAGGTGATAATGGCTCCGCCTGAGCCGTCGCTGGCGATGGTCGGGTTGAATTGGTAGGTCGCTGCTGTACAAATTACGACGCCGTTTGCGGTCCACTGGACAATGCCTGAAGCGTTGATGCGTTGGGCGTAGATGTCATAGCTTCCGCTGCGGTTGTCATACCACGTGATGATGGCGCCGCCAGCGCCGTCACCAATGATTTTTGGGTCGGTCTGACCGCCCGAAGCAGTACAGATCGGCGTATTGACGTTTGGACTACCTGACCATTCGCCATAGGATTGAGACACGGTGCCAATCACAAGGAACGCTGCAGCAAATGTGAAGAGGGTGATGGTGCGAATCTGGGAAGCAAACGAGAAATGTGTCATGACTCCTTCTCCTTTCACAGAATTCTCCAACTGGTGAAGAATGGCCTTTTCTGGACTGAAAAGATCGTCGTGGACCTAAGGCAGGCACGGCGAGAAGAAACCGCGGCTAATGCGACTTGCCCTCATCTCTGGTCTGCGCTAGAAACCATGGCGGCTTAAGTGCTTGAAAAACATAGCACAAATAGAGTCAATTGTCAATTGTGCACTGCAGGTGAGGAGCGTTCCCACTGTGCTCTTTTTGTGGACTTGTGTGAGCTACCTCCTAGTCAGTAGGTCGGAGGTTCGACTCCTCCACGGCGCAGTTTGAAAAATAAGTGGTTACGGAGTCGCCAATCCCCAAGCTGCCCGAGAATGTGTACTTTTTGTGCACCTTGTATCGGTAGGAGTATGCTGAAGGTAGCCTTTCTGGATTTCTCGCGCTGAGCCAAACCTTCCGCCCGAAAGTCAAGAAGACTGAGCAGCCAATTCTATTGATTCTCAGATAACACTTTGCTGTGCTACGCTGTTAGCTGGCTCCTCCTCTCGCATGGTGGAGGTTGCGCATTCTCATCGTAACGAGTTCTCGAAGTAGTTTTTTCTCTTCATCCAAAGGAGGCCAAACAATGAGACGAATCGTTCCTCGCCTCGCATTCGGCCATCGCCGTTCAGCGGGATTTCTGCTTTTCTCCGTTCTCCTTGTGCCGCATGAATCTCTGGCTCAGTGGCCTGGAGACCCTGCCGTGAATGTTGCGGTGTGCACGGCTACCCAGGAGCAGCGCAAACCAGCGATAGTCAGCGATGGTTCCGGGGGCGCCATCATTGTGTGGCGTGACTACCGGAGCGGCGCGGACTACGATATTTATGCCCAGCGTGTTGATGAGTCAGGTGTCGCCCTGTGGACTGCAAACGGCGTCGCCATCTCAACAGCCGCATTCGACCAGTACGATCCTGTGCTCGTGAACGATGGCTCAGGAGGCGCCGTCATCGCATGGCGGGATTTCCGGAACGCAAGCTGGGATATTTATGCACAGCGCATCAATTCGTCAGGCGTTGTCCAATGGACTGCAAACGGCGTCCCTATCTCCATTGCTGCAGACAGCCAGTGGAAGCCAGCCATTGCCGCCGATGGGGCGGGCGGCGCCATCATCACTTGGTATGACTATCGCAGCCTGCCAAACACACAAATCTATGTTCAGCATATTGACGCATTGGGCGCTGTGCAGTGGACCGCCGACGGAGTTGCCATCACGACAGGGGCGAACGACCGGTACGATCCCGCACCTGTGAGTGACGGCTTAGGAGGAGTAATCATCGCATGGCGGGACTCCCGGAACGGAAACATGGATATCTATGCGCAGCGCATCGATGCATCGGGCGCAGTCCAATGGACTGCAAACGGCGTCGCCGTCACGACAGCAGCGGGCGGCCAGTACGACCCAGTAATCGTGAGGGATGGCTCGGACGGCGCTATCATCACATGGCGGGACACCCGGAACACAGACGAGGATATCTTTGCGCAGCGCGTCAGTGGATCGGGCGGTGCCAAGTGGGCTACCGACGGCGTCGCTGTCTCAACAGCACAAAATAGCCAGTCCGGCCAGGCTATCGTCAGTGATGGTTCGGGAGGCGCAATCGTCACGTGGGCAGACCTTCGAGCCGGGTCCGGGGCGGTCTACTCGGACATCTACGCCCAGCGCATTGATTCATCAGGCGTTGTGCAATGGACGGCAGACGGTGCTCCTGTTTCAACAGCCGGAAACGAACAGGATGTGCCGGCCATTATTTGCGATGGATCCGGAGGCGCTGTTATCACGTGGGAAGACTACCGGAGCGGAACAAACTACGACATCTATGCTCAGCGCATCGACGCATCCGGGGTTGTCCAGTGGGCTGCAAACGGCGTCGCCATCTCCACTGCAGCAAACACCCAGACGAATCCGGCTATTGTCAGCGATGGTTCAACGGGCGCCGTCATAGCGTGGGAGGACTACCGGAGCGGGGCAAACTGTGACATCTATGCTCAGGATGTGTGCGCCATCGTAGGCGGTACGTCACCGGTGACAGTTGTGGACTTCCATGGTGAATATCTCGAAGGTCGCGCCGTTATCAGTTGGAGTATTCACTATGTTGATAAGTTGGCAGCTTTCAGATTGTATTCAAGGAGGTATGGCGAGAGCAGTTGGAAGTTTGTGGCAAAGATTGAAAAGGACGGCACTGAATATCAGTACTATGATAGGTGGCCCGGCAGCGAGTCGTTTGTAGATTACAGATTGGACGCAGTGGACCTGAACGGCCAGGAATCGACGGCAGGTTTCGTCGCCGTGCGAAAGATTGAAGCTTCAGACAATATCATTTGCCAAAACCGCCCCAATCCATTTGGGCGAAGCACAGTGATAAGTTATGCGCTCCCCGCAAGACAGCATGTCACGCTGAGAGTTTTCGACATTCTTGGCCATGAGGTTGCAACTCTTGTCGATGGGATCGAAAGCGCTGGAGTGAAATCTGTGCAGTTTGACGCTGGCAATCTTCCGAGCGGAATCTATACATACCGGTTCTCGGTGGCGCCGGATGCCGCAAGTGGAGATAAGCCCTTTGTGAGTGTAAAGAAGATGCTCATCCTAAAATGACACGGCTGGAATGTCACAGCACTGCATTCTCGCTCGGTGCTTGGTTTGGCTCAACTCGGTCAAGCCAACTGTGCTCTTTTTGTGCACTTCGTACTTAGTAAGATATAGAAGGATATAGTAGGTCGGGCGCGGTTTTCGCTCACCAAATAGTAGGATTTAGAAGGATGTAGCAGCTTTGAGCGCCCGAAAGGAGCTACCTCTTAATCAGTAGGTCGAAGGTTCGACTCCTCCACGGCGCACATTGAAAAATAAGAAGTTACAGATTCGCAGGATTAGCTTGAAGCTCCAAGTTGCATAGTTCCTGTATGGTTGGCTTAGTTAACGCGCATCCGCTACACGGCCTGAAAAAGAAAAACTTGACATGTAACTACGATATCATTACATTGTACGTATGAACACCTTGCGTTTCGTATGGGACGAAAGAAAAAACACGATAAACAAGAGGAAACATGGCGTTTCCTTCGAGGAGGGCGAGACGGTATTCTCGGACGACAACGCCCTCTTGATGCACGACCCAGACCATTCACAGGATGAAGACCGCTTTCTGTTACTCGGCATGAGTGCAATTGCTCGAATGCTTGTCGTGTGTCATTGCTACCGAGAAGCATCGGACACGATACGCATAATTTCCGTATGGAAGGCAACGAAATCAGAGGAATCTCAATACGTGCGGAGGATAAGATCATGAGAAAGGAATACGATTTTTCCAAGGCGATCAAGAATCCATACGCCAGACGCATAAAGAAACAGGTCACTATTCGCGTGGATGAAACGACCATCGCCTACTTCAAGAAACTTGCCAGTGACATGAATGTTCCTTATCAAACCCTTATTAACTTGTACCTGCGCGACTGTGCTGCCTCACGCCGGCGCCTCGCCTTGAAATGGGTGTTCAGCGACAATTAGAATTCCCGGTAACGACAATTAGAATTCCCGTTTGATTGGGTGTTGGTAGACTGTCCAAGTCGTTGATT
>JASEGR010000018.1 GCA_030017955.1 Candidatus Eisenbacteria bacterium | reverse complement strand
GGGGGAGGATTTACAAGGCGACGACAGGAGGATCGGGGACTTGGACGGTTGAGCGCACCGTTACCAGCTCAGTGGGTCAAGGGATGGAGGTGCATAATGATTACCTCTACTACACTCGGAATACTACACTGGGACGATATGGCCTGCTCTCTGGTTCCCCTACTTTTGATGATAGTTTCCAGACTGGCTTGAATGACACCTCTGCGTCTGGATTTGCGCCCATCAAAGCCTTCAAGGAAGGAATTGCCGTTGGTCAGGGGAATGATCTCGGCTGGTACGATGGAACTACCTGGACGCAGAATAAGGTTGTGCTCCCAATAGGCTTCAATATCCGAACCCTTGAAGTCATTGATGAGTTCCTAGCGATTGGTGCCTGGCGTGGCAACTCAGTGACTGACTCTGAGCAGGGACTGATCTTCTTCTGGGATGGCTCAGCGACGACGTTCAACTTTTTTGTCGAAGTCCCGTACGGATCAGTCAATGCCATGGTGAATACCCAGAATCGCCTCTTCTCCTCTATTGGTTCTTCTGGCGAACTCTACCTTGGCTTCCAGCCATTCCGTAAGGTTCACAAGATCCCAAAGCTCGAGTTTGCCCGGTACCTCGACATCTTCCCAGGAGCGATTACCAACTGGAAAGGCTTAGTCCACATTGGTGTTTCTGGCAACCTCGATAGCTCCTCTGTGAAGGGTGGTGTCTACCAGTGGGGTTCTGTCTCCTCAAAGTACGCAGAAGCATTGAACTACCCGTACACGATTTCAACAGGAACAACGACTGGGACTACCCTGCGTATTGGTGCCCTTGAAGGGATTGGTGATGAGCTCTACATCGGCTGGCGAGACAACACCACCTACGGGGTTGATCGGGTGATCCAGACCGCTTCCCCCTATGCGAATGGAACCATTGAGGGACTCATCTTCGATGACCAACGAGCAGAGATGGACAAGACAGCCCTTGTTCTGAAGGCAACCCACAAGGCACTTGTGAGCGGTGAAAGCGTCCAGCTTGGATACAAGATAGATCGAGCAGCGGCCTATACAACTGGGACTGCCAACGCAACAGTTGGTTCGATTACGACTCGATTGCCAATTCCGAACGCTGATCGACGCTTCAATGAACTTCAGTATGAAGCGATTCTGGCAACGACTGGTGCTACTTCTCCGACACTTACCTCGCTATCTCTTCTTTATGAAGACAATGTAGGCAGCGAAGGCGAGTACTGAGAAGGGGCAGTCTAGCCATTTTGGCTATAAACTGCTAGGGTAGCTGTATGAAGAAAATCATGCTTACCCAACAGACATTTACTATTGTTAACGATGAGGATTACAAAAGACTGGCACCGTTCAAATGGTATAACCATCACGGTTATGCAGTACGGAATATCCAAGTAGGTTACAAGAAACGCAAATCCCTTTCAATGCACCAGGTCATTCTAAAGCCTCGAAAGGGATTTGAGATTGACCATATAAATGGAAACGAATTAGATAACCGTCGTTCAAATCTTCGTAGGGTTACTCATGCAAACAATATGTTTAATCAGAAAAAGCGTACGTTCAGAGGTGCTCCTACTACTTCAAAATATCGGGGTGTTTCATTCACCCAGGGTACGTGGCGTGCAATGATTGGTTATCATTACAAAAACATACTTGTTGGTCGCTTTGATAATGAGATTGAAGCTGCAAGAGCGTATGATAAGGCAGCACGAAAGTTGCACGGTAAGTTTGCTCGACTAAACATGCCACCAGAGTAAGGATACTAAATGCCTCGTGATCCAAAGATCAAGAATGAGTACTTCCCAGAGGTTGATCCCATCGACCCCACCTTCTTAGCGGATAATCGTCAACGAGTGAGCGAGATAGATGTTATCCCGCAGCAGGTGACTGATCGCCTGCTAGCAACAGGAGCCGTTGTAGCACATACTCTTTCTGGCGCTGCTCATACTGGTGGGTTATCTGCTGCTCAACATGGCTCTCTGGGAGCTATTGCTAGTGCCCATGCCTTTTCTGATCTTTCTGGGAGTATCGCTTCAAGCCAAATCCCAACGGCACATAAACGACGACTGTCAGTCTATGTAAAAGCCTCAGCTGACGCTGCTGCTGGTACTGCGACAGCCGAGATTCCAGTCTTCCAGGCGGTTGATGCAGTCACTATCACTGGCACTTTCTTCCTGCCAGGCGCAGCTTTGATTGCGGATAACACAAACTACGCGACGTTGCTGTGTTATCGACGCAGTACAACTGGTGGTACTCAGACAACCATTGCTTCCCGGACGACTCAGATCACAGGCAGCGGTAACTGGACGGCTTTTGATGGAGTAACACTCGGGACGCTTTCGGTTACTGCTGTCGCAGCCGGAGAAATGGTATCTTTTGAGATTACAAAGACGGCTGGTGGCGTTGTTGTCCCGACTGGCGTTTTCCAGATTGAATACACCATTGACTAAGTGTGTGATAGTATTTGCTTAAAGAGGCTCCCAGAAGCCCAAGACATTTTGTCTTGGGCTCATAAGTTTCAACTGACGTTTGGTACAGACTATGGCACTCACCGACCAATATGCGAAAGAAGTCGCACGAGGAGCGACTAGCCAATCCTTTGAAGATTGGTCGAAGGCGCATACGCAGAATGTTCGCCAATCTATTCAAAGTCTTCTTGGACGAGAAGCTCGTGGTGGTGAAGCAGAGGCGTTAGCTGCCGGAGAAGGTGATGTAGGGCGTATTCGAGAGAGACTCGTTGATCCCCTCGGTTTCCAATCACGAGAACAGGCTACCCAACAAGAAGCCTTCGCTCGCCGCCAAACTCAAGAGCGAGAGGCACTTCAGGGTCGGCAACGAGCTGAGGAGGAAGGATTGTTTAGAGAGTTCGAGCGGCTTTCTGGTGCTCAAGAAAAACTCCCAACAGCGATGCAGCGTCTCCGTGGCGAGCAGCGTATTCCACAGTTAGAAGAACAGCTCAACATTTTCAAGGGTGAGTCACGCAGTATTAAGAACCTGCTGGATCGTCTCGATGAAGATGTCACGACACGAACGCAGGGAACGTTGACGAATGAGGCCCAACGGCGCAGGCAGATCGCGGCTGAGGAAGAACCGCTCCAGAAGACGCTGGGCCGTCTTGGTATGGCCGCCGAACCAATCCTTGAAGCGATCTCAAAGGGTGAATCAAATGTTGTTCAACAACTTCAGCTTCTGACGGCTGAACAGCAGCGTGAACTCCAACCAGTCCTCCTCAGGATTGATCGGATGTCTGACCGCTTTAGCCGTGAGATGACTGGCTTTACCCAAGACAAGCAAACACAACTGACCCTCTTGCTCGACAAGATGCAGAGCGATCGTCAGCTCTCTCAACTTGAATGGCAACAAGCCAATCAACTAGCCGCAGCTGAGCGAGAGTTTGCCCAGCAGAAGCAGCTCTTGGAACAGCAGTTCGCTCATCAAGAGAAGCAGGCACTCCTTGGCTACGAAAAGATTGATCTTGGGAATCGGGTCGCCATTACGGATAAGCAGGGCAACATTCTTCGCTATGAGCCAAAAGGTAAGGTACCAGGATCAGGCAGTGGCACTGGAGGCACAGCACTTGATTCCGTGCTGAACAAGCTCCTGGGCAAAGATGGCGGTCGAGAAGAACCAGGCTTGCCAGTGGTAGGTGGCGAAGCTCTTCCGTCTGGTTTTGGTTCAGTCAGCAACCTACAGGGTATTCCTCTCGGACAGAGATCAATGTTCCAAACTCTCCAGAGTAGTACGGACACTATCCAAGGAGCTGGAACACCGGCGCAAGGGGCTCAGCTACAAGTGGCTGGCTCAAGACCAGCGAGCACGCAGGCTAAGGGACGACAGGAGATCATGCGGAATGCCTTTGCTGGTTTTCTTCCTAGTTCGCAAGGTGGATCATTGCTCGATAGTGCAACGAGGATTCTCGGAATAGTGAGATAGCTATGTCGATTACGCAGTCTGAACTCAAACGCAGGATGGAAGAGGCTCGTCGTCAAGGCTGGGACGATGCTCGGATTCAGCGTGCCTCACAGCAGACACTCACTCAGGAAGGGGGTCTAGCTCCAGAACAGCCAGCACCGGAACAACCACGTGAGCAGCCACGGAGCTTCGCTCGTGAAATTGCTCCGGCAGCGGTGGGGACTCTGACGGGCGCTCTTGGAGGGTTAGCCGGTTCAGTTGTCCCAGGAGTAGGAACAGTTGCCGGCGCTGCTGCTGGTTCAGCGCTTGGTGGGGCTGCGACTGAGGCATTTCTCCAGAAACGCGAAAGGAAGCGTGAGCCAGGGAGAGTTGTCGGAGAGGCTGCCTTTGGAGCGGCTGGGCCTCTGCTTGGAGGTGCCTTCCGTGGTCTCAAGGCCGCTACAGCAGCTAAGGCAGGGATCACTCAGCCATTTATCCAAAGTTTCAGCCAATCAATGAAGGCAGGCGTGGTCAATCCGAAGGTGGCTCCGACCAGCGTCTTTGCCTCCTGGAATCGTAAGCAGATCGTTGATGGGATTGATGAAGCAGGCAGGCTGGCAGGGATCAAGGTCGGTGGCGCGGCAGCCCAGCGTCAGGATCAGAACGCTAGAATTATGAAAGCACTTGGTGTTCAAATCAAAGAGGAACTAGCCGGGAACCCACGAGACATCCCCATCTATGGCGAAGGTGGGGTTATCAGCAACTTTATTGATCGGATTGGGCAGAGTCTCCATATCACCGGCAATGCTGAGGGGGTTGATGAAGTGATCTATAAAGTTGGAGAGAAAATTCAGAGAGCAGCCAAGAATGGCAGAATCTCCAGCGCTACACTTTTCCCGATCGGTCAAGAGGTTGGCGAACAGATGTCGAAGATTTACACCTCACTTGAGAAAGGCGGAGCAATCCCAGATAAGAAGAATGCGCTGGTGATTATTCGGGATACGATCGCCGAGGCAGTTGGCAAGGCTAACCCGCAAGTGGCCCAGAGAACAAAGCTCCAGTCACTGCTATTTGATGCCGCTGAGGGACTTGAGACATCGGCAACAGGAACGATCCCCCTTCTTGGGACTAACCTCCCCATCAAGCGAGGAGTCCAGCAAATCGGTGAGCTGATCCGTGGCACACTTGAGAAAATCACGCTTGAGGATATACCCCTGGCTCGGGAGGGACTCAACCGATTAGTCGAACAACTAGGCGTTCGTGGTGGAGCAGCGCTCTTCTTCCCGTCCGGCTCTTCTCTTGCAACAACCACCGCACCGATCATCGGTGCCACTGGTGACAAGGAGTTTGATACAAACCTAACGAAGGTCTTCTCTTCCATGAAACAACTAGGACAACAGCCTAGTTTGTCACAGCCGGTCAGTGGCCTCGAATCACAAATCTTTGGGAGTGGACTTGAGGGTGGTCTGGCTGGCACGAAGACAGAAGAGCCACTCATCTCTCAAGAGGAAATTACGGCTGCCATGCTTCTTGATCTAAAAGAAACGGGTGGGAAGCACATCAATGAACTCAAGACGATCTACGAGACTGCCAACAAAAAGAAAGCCGGTGGGATTGATCTCTCTGTCAACCAACAGAGAGATATTGCCAAGATTCAGACTGCTCGATCAGTATTGAAGTCTGCTGCCAACTTGGTCAGTTCAATGAATCCTGCTCAATCTGGCATCGGACAGAGAATAAAAGGTGTCGGTTTGAATATCCAAGGAGCGGTCGGTGAAAATAAGGTTGTTCAAGCCTATAACGAGATGAGAACTCCTCTCGCCATCACACTGATTAAGGCAATGGGTGAGGCAGGGCAGCTCGCCAAGTTTGACATCAAGACTGCCGAAGCACTGCTCCCTGGTTTTGGGAGTACAATGGGAGAGATTGAAGTGAAACTCGCTACCATTAATAGTATTTTCGATCAAGAAGTTGACAATATCATTGAGTCATCAAAACTGGGAGGAAAAACAGAAGTACCTGAACCACTCATCGGTACCGCATACGAGGAGTAATCATGGCAGATGTACAACAAATCAGCCCATTGATTCGAGAGGCATTGGAACGTCGAGCCAGTGCGACGGGTGGCTTGACACCCCAGACAACCCTGCCGGTGGGGGCTCAGGTCTCGGCCGTGCAGGGTTCAAATCCGACAGGAGCACCGACGCAGCAGGTTGCGCCGCCGAGTCTTAGCCCCTCTCCGACCACTGTGACGAGCTTCGGACGACAACTGGCGCAGGCTTCAGGTTCACAGACTGAGGGATTGCCTCCTGCTGCTCAACCACCAATTCAGGGAACGAACCCCCAACTGGTGAAGGGCTTACTCTCCACACTAGCTCGTTTTCTTTAGAGGTTCTATGGCTAATGGATCAGACAAAGAGCGAATCACACGCCTTGAAGTCAGTATTGATGACATCAAGGAAGACATAGAGGATATTAAGACGAATCATCTCGTCCATCTTAGAGAGGGCCTAGAAATGCTCAGCGCACATCTCCATAAGCAAGACATTGATCGGGCTCGCTGGCTTGGTGGATTAGGTGTAGCATTCTTTGTGATGCAGCTTATTATTCAATTCGCCTTCAAAAAGCTATGAAATTCCCGATCGACAAAATGGAGCCTATTGGGTTCAAATTCGGTGAGCCTTATCCAAACAATTCTTTCTTTAGAAAAAATGGCTTATCCGGGAAGCCACACCTGGGCATTGACATCATCTGCCCGATAGGTACCACAATAAAGGCACCTGAGAGCGGTGTTGCTCGTGCCTTATGGAATACTGATGGTGGCAATGTCGTTGAACTGATCGGAACATATACCCATCGTCTCATGCATTTAGAATATCCAGGGAATAGTGGGAAAGTCAGTGAAGGTGAAACCCTTGGTAAATCTGGAAATACCGGAAAATCATCGAAACCTCATTGTCATTGGGATGTTCGTAGAAATGGCACTACCATCAATTTCGCAAATTTCATTGATCCACTATCGTTGATAATAGAAGGAGGTAAAGTGACAGAAGACCAATACGCGCAGACGTACTATGAATTAGCCGGGAACCTATGGAAGCATGGCCATCCTGGAAAGACTCCTAACGAAGAGAGCCTGAAGAATGACTGTCGGGATGCTGCTCGCCGTAGGTTCGATGGCGAGATCTATGCGTTCAATAGCTATGTGGATAAGTGGTTGAGAGGAGACTAAGATGGCACAATCAAAAGTAGTCAAAGTATTCTGGACCAGTAAGACTTTTTGGGTAGCAGTACTCCAAGCGGTTGCCGGTGTGCTGGTTGCTCTACCGGCAGATAATCCAGAATTGGGTGGATTGATGATCTTAAAATCACTACTGGATGTCGTCATGCGATTCTTGACGAAAGCACCAGTTACGCTATAGTGAATTTGTCTCGTTTGATCCTCCTTTCGAGACACCCATTCCTTTTCCTGGGTAGCTCCCAGGGTGAATACATCCACAGGGCGCCTACAGGCGCCTTTGTGGTTTATATTTGATATACTCTTTCTACTGATGCCCTATGCATGGGGAATGAGTTTCGCATCACGATGTGTGGTGCCTGGGATGCGATAGGCGGGACAACTCGGTTGCTTCCACACTAAAAGCCGTGACGACCGCCACATCAGTACTGAGAACTGAGACCGGACTGTGTAAAGCGGTTCGGTCTTTTGTATGCCCCTTGACAACTTGTCGGGGGATTTGTATATTGAATATATCAGGGAAGTCGGACGTGCGTGTCATTTTCGTACAACTAGGTACCTGCACCGGAGCCGTCCATTCTTCCCTGAATGACATGCTTGCTCCGGTGCTTTTGTATGAAGGGTATTATGTCTGGTTGGGTTAAGCTACACCGCAAGATATTAGACAATAACTTCCTCATGCACGATCGAACGGCCTTCGATGTATTTGTAAAGCTACTTTTACTCGTTGATTTTTCCACAGGAGAATGGTCTGGTGGGACGTTCCAGCTCGCAAATTCTCTCGGTTACGCAACGCCAACTACAGCATATAGAGCAGTAAAAAGGCTCGAGACGCAACGGGTGGTGCAACGGTTGGTGCAACGTGGATATACCACAATTCGTATCTGTAAATGGCCAGAATACCAAGCTTCAAGCAACGACCAACGCAACGGTTCACGCAATCCTGACGCAACGCAGACGCAAACTTCCACGCAAACTCTTATAAGAAGTAAAGAAGTAAAGAAGAAAAGAAAAGAGGATTTTTTAGAAAACGGGACCAACCCTCTTTATAGAGAATGGTGTTTTAGCGGAAAGTTAGAGGGCATTAGCTTTGAGACATGGATACAAAGAATTTTTAAAAAGTGACTACTATAGGAGTCAATTAATGATAGAACGAGAGCAGGATGAATGGGCAGACCGGCACTGAATACAAATAAAGAATGGAGGTATCGTGGATTTTATTTGGATAATGATCGGGATACTACTCTTCTTTGACATAGTTTTCTTATATTTTCTCTATCGAATTATCAATTTTATAGGGGGGTTACATGATGACATTAGAGGAGTTGTACAGCTTGCTGCTCGTCAGAAGATGGATTCGAGGAGAGTTTCTCCGTCAAACATGGGTCGAAAGAAGGATTAATGAGCAGAGTAGACACCGAAAATTGGGTAGAAGCCTTCAGCGACAGGTTCTGGGAGGAACACGGTCGATTAGCCACCCAGGAAGAGATTGATGAAGCATTTGAGTCTGCTGAAGGGGATGCTATAGATCTTGCAGTTGATGTCTATCGTGATGAATTGGCAGAAAGAGTTCCCCAATGAGTGAGAATGATACAAATGAGAATAAGACAGATGGGTCTGGTAATGCTTGTTGCTGTCTCATCCTCCTGATCGTTCTCTTCCCGGTTGTAGGTTCCTGGACTATCGGGGTTATCAACTGGTTAATGAGCTTATTCTATTAGGAGTCAATGATGAAAACGCTCACCAGAAGCGATGAAATACTCAAAGAAATTACTACACGATATATGACGGGCCAGATTAGCTGGGTTGATGCAGAGGAAAAGATGATCGATGAAGGAATGAGAGTAGTGTACTGTCACCACAATTTCTTCGAGGGGATATGTCTTCGGTGTGAAGAGTCAGAAAGCAGCATACAATGATCGAAACTCCCAAACTTGATCTAGCTACCTTTCTAGCCATGCAAGGATATGAACCAGTGAGCGTGAGAGTAATCAACGATCGTTTCTATCACTATACCTTCTCGATTCAGCCCACTGATTTTCAGCGTATCCGGGCAGAGTTTGATAGCTCTGATATTAAAGAGTTCATCGTGAAACGACATCAGCTCAAGGCGATGGGTGATGATAAGAGAAAGGAGGACCATGAAGCTCAGTCTTGATACCGAAAAACTACCAGCCCTCATTGAGGGATCGAATCAGTTTCTCTCTAACCAGAAGGCTGAGGATATTTTGGTAACGATTCTGACGATGAAAGAGCAGGTTGATGCAGCTCTTGAACAAGTAAAAACAGTTCTTGCAGAAAAGATGCACGAGATACATCCGAACCTGACAGCAGTCTCAGGAGATAGAGTGAAAGTTTCGCTACGGTACTATGGATCGAAGTATGCCTTCAAGGGAGACCCAGAGCCATTGGTTGACCAGGGTTATGTTCGCCGCTCAGTTCGGTACGACGTGATGAGTCAGGCAGTGGAAGCAGCCGGGAAAATCCCGAAGGGTATTGTTCCGCTCCAACGTGAACAGCAGATAGTGATTCGGAGGATCGATGCCGGCTCTAACTGACCTATCGCATACGTTGACTGCCAGCTACTCACTACTCCGGGCCTGGGAGCTTGGCAAAAGCGATGATGCAGTCAAAATGTACTTTCGCTTTGATCGTCCATCTTCAGAGGCAATGGAGAATGGGAAGAACTATCATGCTCACTGGGCTACCCAGTTGCTTAAGACCAAAACGTGCGATTTACTCGCTGGACGTGTCTTGACTCATCCAGTGGTCGAAAAACGCTACGAAGCCTCACGCTTTCCCTGGCTTTCCTTGGCCGGAGTGATCGACTGCCATGATGAAGATATCCTGTTTGAATGGAAGACTGGAAAGACAACGGCTTCGACCTACATTGATACGCATCAGATTGGTCTGTATGGATACCTCCTTAAAATGGCTGGGGTACCTATCAGGAGAGCTGAGGTTTGGAGAATGGATACAACGAAAGGAGAAACCGATGGAATAGAAATTGACGTATCATTCTGTCACATGACACCGGATCGAATGGGTAAGGCAGTTGAGTGGGCTGAAGGACTAGCCTATGAAATCCATGAATTCTTCTCTAAGCAGGGATACTATGACAAATATGGAGCTAGAAGGAAGCAAAAGGAGCAACAATGACACTTGAACGAGTTGGTGACTTTCTACCTGGAAACTACACACCACCAAAAGGTGGCGGCAATTATATGAAATTCGTACAGGGAGTAAATACCTTCCGGTTCCTCTCTAAGCCAATCATGGGGATGGAGTACTGGAAGACGATCGTTGGGCAGGATGGGACAGAGACGCGGAAACCAGTACGAGTCCGTCCTGGTGAAGACATTAGCATATCTGAGATTGGGGATCAGCCGCCAAAACATTTTTGGGCGATGATCGTCTGGAACTACAATGACCGGCAGGTACAGATTCTTGAGATTACCCAACGAACGATCATTGACACGATTACCTCTCTGGCGAGGAACCCAAAGTGGGGATCACCATTAGGCTACGATCTCGTAGTAACCCGTGAGGGTGAGAGGAAGGAAACAAAGTACAATGTGACCCCTGACCCAAAGGAAGAGCTGTCAGAAGAGGTTCAGAAGGCTCTGGAATCCACCACAATCAATCTTGAGGCGCTCTATGATGGAGGAGACCCATTTGCTAAGAAAGCGCAGCAGAATGAAGAGCAGAGTGAACAAAGTGACGAAATAAACGTTGATGATGTCCCATTCGGTTAGGAGGAGATATGGAACCCATATTTACGATACTAATAGTTTCGCTCTGTCTATTGTTAATTATTTTCGTAGGTAACTGGCTTTCTTTGAGAAAGGATGAAGTACGAATGCGGAGAAATTTCAAGAAAGGATGGCAGCGATGGCAGAGAAAACCAACGCTCAGAAGCTCTTCGGCCTTCTCAAAGACGGGAATTGGCACACTCACCTTGAAATGAGAGCAATTGCTGGAACCGATTTCCGAGCCCGTCTCTCAGCGATTCGTAAGCAACTTGAAGGAACAAAGTACGAAATTTTGGATCGCAGAGGTCGGGATGGACACACGTTAGATCATAAGCTCGTGAGTGCTGAAAAAGCTACCGATGTACCGCAATTAGAGGAAAGGCAAAACAAGCGTCCTGGGTGGCCAGACAATGTCACATTCAAGCGCTGGAAGAATGAGTGGCGTAAAAAAGCGCGAGAGAAAGGGTTGCGATGAAGTGGCAATCAGCGATACCAGGCAAAGGCAAGGGTAGTCGTTCCCCAGCGATGCAGCGGTACTTTGAGGAGGAACGGTGGAAGAAAAACAAGGAACGAAGGATAGAGAGAGAAGTACGACGACGACTAAAGAAGGAACGATGACACTACATATTGCACAAGAATTGAGGGCATCGCGGGAAGCTCGTGGTCTGAGTCAGGCAGAACTCGCGCTACTTTCTAGGATTAGCCGAAGCTATCTATCTGATCTTGAACGGGGAAAACGAAATCCCTCGATAGGGATACTTGAGGAACTAGCGAAGTCACTTCATGGGACACTGGATTTGAGATTGAAGGTATGAACGCATGGAATCGTTTCATAGGAGGAATGATGAAAGAAATACGTTGTACCAGATATTGGAGGAAGAATGAAAGTAATCAAGAGACTGCAAGGCGATGAGTGCGGTCACTCTCAGAAGACTATCGTGCAGAAGATCAATACGTTGGTCGATGCGATGAATGATCTGTCAGGATTTTTCGGACAGATTACAAATAAACAAACAAGATCAGTTCATTTTCACACCGAGATTGGAACTGGCCGCCAAGTGCCTTGTGTGGGCTGCCAGATTACTACCGCCTCAACAACGCAACCAGTAGAGCGTGTTCCCGACGAAACATCTCAGAAAGAGGAGGAGTGCGAATGCGATTGTGGCTCTCGTCCTGCTTGGACGAAAAAGTTTCCAGATTCTCGCCAAGAACGGGGATCGTCAGGATAATCGGTTAGAGAACCTTGAACTTTGGACAACAATTCAGCCAGCGGCTCAGCGAGTAGAAGACAAGATAACGTTTGCCAAGTCTATTCTACGAGAATATTGAGAAACACTATGCGACCATTGAGGTTTAGAGTCTGGTCTTTTGATCGAAAGGAAATGCTTTATCCGAGTCAGGTCGAGGTTCCAGGACGACATCCCGAACTATTGGAACTAATGCAGTTTACAGGTTTAGTTGATCGTCACGGGAAAGAGATTTATGAAGGGGACATAGTTCGAGCAGACAACCACAATGCTGGGCAGGATAACCAAGAGTACAGTAGCGAAGTCATCTGGGGTCAGGAGCTGGCACGGTATTGTCTCTTGGATCAAGAATGCCGATGTGGCTGTTTTAATGATTTAGTTGATATGGGAGTAGAAGTCATCGGGAACATCTACGAGAACCCAGACCTCTTGGAGGCCAAATGACTGATGTCTATGAAGAACCGATCACGGAGAGACAGAGAATCCCACTTGCAAATGGGAGGGCAATAGTCTTGGACTATCCAACTGACTTGTCGCTCGAAGAGGTAAGAAAAATCGGGACAGTTCTTGAAGTTATGATTGCACTCAAAGGATGAGCTATGACCGATGAAGAGCTGCGGGAACAAGTCAGTAAAGTGTTGAGAATAACAGCTCAGTGTTGTGGGTGCAGAGCTTGGAGAACACGGGTTGATGACGTTGTAGAGCTGATCCAAGCCGCCGAGCAGCGAGGGTACGCGAGAGCAGCCAACACCTACATGCTTCACGGAGAAGAGGAGCGGATCAAAGAGGCAGAGGAGCGATCCCGCAAACAATTCGCCGACGAACTAGCCTACAGTAATGACTGGCGGGTATTGATCGAGGCCGAGCTGGAGAAAGGACAAGTATGACTAGTGTAGACGACCTCATGGGTATCCTTGGCATCAAGCAAAGTGAGGAGCAGAAGAAACTCCAGTGGCTCAAAGAGAATGGCTTTGAAGCACTAGCTAGACAGTTAGCGAACAAGGAAAGTGAGGACAAATGAAGGTTTCGTTCACCAAGTATGAGTTGGATCAACTTATTCGTAAGGTACTCAACGTCCCAAACAATGAAAGTCTAGACATCTACATTGAGTCACCGTTCCAATCGAATGTTCAGAAGACTCCTGATAGTTTGTTGCTTAGTTCCATCAAGGTGGGGAAGGAGCAGGATGAGTAAACCTAACCCACAGACAGAGACGTTGCGACTTGAAGATCAAGAGATCGAGGAAGACTGGGACTTCATCACGGTGAATGTGGATCATAACCCTGAGGTGCTTCGAGCAATTCGGAAGTTTATTGAATCCAAGGTCAAAGTCGCTCAGGTAGAGCTGCTAGACCGATTAGAAGGTTTGATTTCAGAAAAGGAGCATAAGTTAGTTATGGCATCTGGTAACCAGCATGAAAATGGCAAGACTATTGGAGCAAGAATCAAGGAATTGCATTGGGCTAAGAGAAAGATTGCTGCTGAGCGGGAGAGAATTGAGAAGGATAGTTTACAATAGGTTTACAATCCTCAGTTCACAGTAGGTGTGTGACTCGACTGAAGACCCACCCTTTACGGCCGTGAGCGAGGCGTAAAACACAACTATGATTGGATTATAGGTGTGGGGGCAGAACCCATTCATTTGGATCGACTCACGGGAACTGGTCGCCACTTACTTTGAGCTATGGAAATGGAGATTTGTAGTATAATCAAAGTACATGACGCTACGTCAGGTAGGGCGCATCGCTATGGTAGCAGCCCTCGCGGTAACTCTCTTCGCACCCAGTCCAGCGGGAGGAGAGGGTGGCGCACAACCAGGTTCTGACGATCCTCCGATACACACCGTCACTGAACCTCAACCAGACTCTGAGCTTCTCTTCAGTTTGTCAGATGACCCGAGTCGAGAAGAAATCAAGGTTACCCTCTCTCTTGCAGCCCGTACACTTGGTCTCGAAGAAGCACGAATGCTTCGTATTGCTGCCTGCGAGAGCGGCTATAACTATCGAGCACAGAACAAACACAGTTCGGCCCGAGGAATCTTTCAGTTCCTTTCGAGTACGTGGGCAGTCGCCGCCAGAGAGGTCGGGATTGACCCCGACTCGTTCCGTGGGGACCCATCTGCACAGATCATCGTTGGAATGAAGTACATACAGAATCACGGATACGGTGCTTGGGAGTGCAAGTGACGTGGTATACTGTGTCTGTAGGGGAACACTATGGAACGAATCGCAGTAGCAATCCCGCTGGGCCTTATGGCTCTGGGGTTGCTATATTTTTTTGGGAGGACAGATGTGGGTAGAGATATGGCTGGGAATCTTATTCGTGGTTTGCGGCCTACCAGTAGTGATATTCTTGTCGATGCTCCTTGGTAGTACTGTACAGTTTCTAAACAGTTGGTGCAGACAAATATATACAACATTGAGAAAACTATCCAAACGTCGTCGGTAGGTGTCCCCCCAGAGCTTTCCCCATCTCTGGTGGGACACGTGCTTAGAGCGACAGGTACTCTAGGCACTACTTTACAACAGGGGTAGTAATTTGACGACATTCGTTGGCGGTATCGAAGGGAGTGAGTCCAACGCAGTTCAGCATCTCTAGGCCAGCCTATGACTATCGGTCGTTTGATCAGTGGTTTTCCATCGTGGAAGCCCAGATCGAGAATGAGCTTGCAGAACGCATCGCCTTGGTCCTGAAGGAGACGCTTTCGAACATTCGAGAGTTTCAGTTGGGTATGGACTTGCGACGCTCGATCTTTCTACAGGCGACGGTGACACCTGACTTCGTTCAGATCATCGTCCACGACTCCGGTCCGCCCTGGCGGTCTGACGGGATTCTCGAAATCCCTGACGCCGCTGAGCGGATGCAACAACTTCTTGGATCGCTCGCTGAACGGGGCAGGGGCCATCTGATGATGGTGCTTCTCTGCGACGAGGTACGATTCGAGCACCATGGAGTAAGGAGAGTGCTCACTTGGCAAAGGAACGGAAGATCATCGTCTCCATCCGCCCCAGACGGCTTCACCGGAGTATGAACTGTCAGTGTGGCAGAGTCATGCAACGGAGCGAGCTGCTGGTGGACGGGGTCAACACTACCTTTCGCTACTTCGCGTGGTTCTGCAAGAAAGATGGCAGGGTAATCATCGAACGGCCGGAAGGAGGTGGCACCTGATGCGCTATAACAAGCGGAGAAAGCATCGGAAGCGATGTGGAACGTAAAGGTCTGTCTTCAATGCAACAGTTCACACGACCTCATCGCTGGCGATACGGTAGTCAGTGGTGGTATCATCTACGATCACGATGCTTGTCTGGCTTGTGGCCTCGTGTTCGAGGAGACTGTCATCGGGTGTGAAGTCAAACGTGGACGCATGAGCTTCCGAGCTCCAACGCCCAAGCAGAAACCTCAGATCGCTGAACTCAAACTGCGGGATCGGTCGATGTACGTCGGATGGATCGAGCTTCTCGATCATATCCAGGAGAACATTGACCGCCAGCTCCGTGCTGAACAGTTCAGCGCTCATGCCTGTCACTTCCTGATGACGGCGAAGGTCGTGGTCGGGTACCTGAGAGCCATCCTAGAGAAGCGGATCAACGGTATCGATCTGTATTTCAAAGGACAACAGGATGCAGGAGAGTGATATGCCTCGTAAGAATAGTAAGGCGAGAGTACGAAGGCTCGCTCCGACTCCGATCAAGCGAGCACCCATCAAGCGGAAGAAAAAGTAAGGTTCCTCCGGTGAGGAACTATCCTCGTCGATTCCTACCAAGGGACCGACTTGGATCACTGACTACCCCTCTATCTCGGGGGAGACTCATCATCTCCCCTTCATTTTATGTAAGTTGACACCATAAGTTGACACTATGAAGCCAACAAAGACACAAAAGGCGAGACTCTACACACTGCTACGAAAAGCAGTGATTCGGCGTGATGGTGAGATATGCCAGAAATGTGGCAAAACACAGATACTTCACCTCTCACATATCTATCCAAAGGGCAAATACCGACGTATGGAGTTTGAGTTGGACAATGTGAAGCTGCTCTGTGCTGGTTGCCATATTTTCTGGTGGCACAAGAATCCCATAGAAGCGCACGAGTGGTTGCAGACTGTCGTTCCAAAGGAACGTCTGGATAAGCTACGACTACAAGCACAGTATATCGACAAGTCACCAATAGACTATGCAGCCCTTGAACTGTACCTTGAGAATATCTGATCGACATTCATGGTTTCGATACTATGCCAATTCAAAAGTTCCCCTGGGGTTCACCATCCCCTGACCTGATCGTCGCCGGCGTGGTGGTGTGTCCAAATTGTCGTAAGGAGCCGGCCACGCTCGATCGAGTATATGGCGTGATGCGCGGCGCGGACTGTCTGGCAGCTGATCGTGCCTGGTTGGACGCACACCCGATCGGTCGGTATCCGGCGTTCGACAACGCCAGGCGCAAGGATCGCCGGACACACGCCCAAGACCTGATCCAGCCATACGTCGCGGATCGGCGCGGACACTTGACAGTCAATGACGACTTTGTGAGTGCGTATCCTGAAAAGGTACACCTCCACTATAATGGTGAGCAACTACGAAAAGCGGGTAAGCGTGACTTGGCTGAGCACGTCGAAAAACTCCTCACCAAACAGTCACGCCTGATGACTGCTGATCGGGCTGCTACTGCGCGGCGGCGGCGTATTCCGTTGCAGTAGGAGCATCGAATCACGTTTGATCGCTTCGAGCTTGCCCCGTTCGATCCACTTTCTGACCGTGATTTTATGGACTCCGTGCATGGCTGCGTATTCCCTCGCGCTCACGACTTCATCTCGTAAGACCACGCGGACCCGTCGGCTCATGGTGCGGGCTGGTTTCTTTTTTTTCATAGACCTCCTAATTTTGACTTGGTAAAGGGGCGGCTGGTTCATTGCCTCGCCGCCCCAGGGTATCTGCTGCGTAGGGGTGCCGGCTATCCCGTAGGAGCCGAGCCGTGCTACGCACCCGAATTGTCCTCATTCCATAGGTCGATTGTAGTGGTGTTGTGATCGTCCCTACGTTTTCCGACACTTCGACATTTTCGAACCCCAACCGTACCCGTAGCGCTTCCGCCTCCTCCATGACTCTCTGTTCCATGAGTGACTCCTTCTGTAGCCGTCAAATAGTGACGGCTCCCAGGTTTGCTAGACTGGTATTTTTCCCACTATATCCTCGGAGCAATAGTACACGCCGTCTATACTTGCCCACTCCAAGCGTAGACCGAGTTTGCCACAGGTGCCACACTGGACGTGTGCGCTGTCGTCGAGTTCGTTCTGTACCTCTTTGATCATTGCGTGTCCTCGTAATTGAAAAAGCGAGCGTAGTCTATCACCTGCTCCTCTTGCTCTTTGGTCAGGTGGTAGTCAGTCCACTCCGTGCCCCAGTCCTGATACTCAAGCCTCGCAGTTTCCGGTTCGTCGCTCAAGTCTCCGATGATCCGAACCGCCGGTCCGCCGGTACAGAGTAGAATCGTGTACTCACTGTCCTTGTTTTCTGCTCCTGGAATATGCCACCCGCCGCGGACTTCGACGCATAGGGGTGTTTCGTGGACTCGCTCCTCGAATTGGTCGACGGTCAAGGTTTCCCCGTCATGGTCAACCGTTCCTGATTCCTTGGCCTGATCGTAGGCTGCTAGTAATCCCTGGATTGCTTCGAGTTGTACTTGTGCCTGTTCTTTGGCCGTGTCGTTGGTCATTGTGCCCGCCTCTCGATGCGGATATTGCTCGTTGGCATGATCCTATCGCCTAGGTTGAACATGAATGATTGGTCTGTTTGCCATATCTCGAAGTTATGGCCGTTGTCGTCGGTATAGCTTCCCCACATTCTCATCAGTTCCAAGTCTACCTGTCGTGGTGTTGAATCTGTGAGATTTGCGAAGGCTATACGCGCTAGTCCTTGGTATTCCATGGTGTCCTTCCTTTTGAGGCGGAGAGCTTGGCGGTGAAGCGTGCCGGCGGTGGTACATGAGCCACCCCGTAACAGTTCCCGCCAAGCCTCCTATTTGTATTACCCACCGAGCGAATCGTAGACGACGTCCTCAGTGGTAAATACATTGTAGCAGATGGGATACAGCTTGTCAATACCCACTCCCAACCTGTAGAATGGAAGCATGATTGCCTTGCTCTCATTCCTTCTGGGGACAACTCTGGGCTATCTCTACGCGCTCCACCGCTTGCGGCCGGACACCTCGCCCATCCCTCAACCTCAGACGATCCCGCCGCAAGAGACGAAAAAAGAGGAACCAGAACAGAAGCCCGAGCCTCTTGAGTCTGTCGGTCGCCGACGACTGAGCCGAACCGAGCGACAATGGCTGACACCTGAGGCAAGAGCGGCGCGGAAGTGGTTGGAAGACGACGATTCCCCCCCGCCTCCGAGCTTGTTTTTCTCGTAGCCGATAGCTCCGCAGAGGTAGACGGTTGTGCACCTCTTGGAGGCAAGGAGGGAAAGAAGACAAAAGAGAACAAAACACACCATCAGTCGAAAGCGTCAGAGACGCAACCAGGGAGGCTCTTGGGGCAGTCCCACGTCTTCTAACAGGAGTGAATATATATCCAATTGGTACCAAAGTCCTTAGCGTAACAGTAGAATGCATCCTGACGCATTGTAGCGTGTTTGAACCTGTAAAATCCTTAGCGTAACACGGGGGATAGTCAAAGGGTGGGGATGGGGGTACCAAGAAGAAGTTAGCTACTGCGATTCTCGGTTCATTCTCCTATAATTTTATCGTGTTACGCTAAGGGGACTAGGCGGGGGTTATAGGGCACTGTTACGCTAATTTTAGCACTGTTGTTACGCTAAACGTCAGCTGAAGCTAAGGTCACTGGACGTAGTCACTGGACGTAGTGGATAGAGTTTGTTACGCTAAGTAACTATTCAATAGTGGGAGGAGTCCCTGTGGCAATGGTCTGTTACATCCATCCAAAGAACGTAGTAGCAGAGAAGGGAATCTGTAGTCGGTGTGCGTCCTGTAAGCATCCTCGTTTATGGCAGAATGAGGAGGACTTTCGGAAGAGTACCTTTAAGTGCAATGACTGTTACCATACGTTTGGAACGATTCCGAAAGAGACGGAAGAAACCTGGGTACTCTGGCCAGATGAGGAGAAAGGGGTGGTATGGGTCGAACACGAGAAGCTGAAGGAACAGCTTAAGGATCAGGAGCCAATGAGTACCTGCTTAGAGTGTAGTGCTTCCTTCATTGCTCAACGGAAGACGGCTCGATTCTGTTCTTCAAAGTGTCGGGTAGCCGCAGCGAGGACGCATGACCAAACTGGGTAAGATACGGGGAAGTAAGATCTACTCGCTGAACTTCCAGGCCAGGATCGAGGGAGTTCGCTTTGGTGGGAGAATGAAGAAGACGACCTTTCTCAAGAAGGTGAGGGGGTTTCTTAAGGAGAAACCACGATGTAGCGGTCTCTGTACGATCGAGTTCCAGCATGATGTGAAGAATGAGTTTGAGTTCCACTCCTTGTCTGAGTTCCACCGTCTCTTCACGATGTTTACAGCCAAACCCGAGATTCTCTACGGATTAGGAGGCCCATGGGCGCAGTAGCCAAGCGATACACTCGGACACGAGCGACCGTGCTGCAACGAGTCGCTGAAGGGAAGTCTCTCAAGGAAGCAATCAAGGGAACGACCGTGAAGGATCGTGGAACGGCTTCTCGATGGGTGAGAGACTACTTCCATGAAGTCCAGGAGCGACGGACGGCCTACTTGGCTCAAATCGAGCAGTCTGAGGGAGTTGACTTGCGTCACCGAGCGAAGGTATTGGCCGAAGCGGTGGCGGCAACGAAACTAGAGGGGGAGGACTACGTTCCCGACCACAAGATTCGCTTAGAGACCGTCAAGTACATCGACCGGCTTGGGAAACTCGTTGAGGGTGATGAGGAGAAGACCATCAATGCGATCCAGATTAACATTGCCGGTGTTGATTCTAAGTCTTGGGAATCGTGGACATGACGAAATTCTGTGTTGTATGTTCAAGTGAACTTCGTACATATCCCTCGAAAGTAGGTGATTGCCCAATGCCCTCGCAGAGTCCTCTCGATCGAATACATAAGAAAACCCCGAAGTTTGAGTTGAAGCCGAGTGAACGTCAACTTGAGTTTTTCGGTGCAACGGAAAGATTCGTACTCTACGGGGGCGCTTAGGCCAAGGGGGGTGGGAAGTCATGGAGCTTACGTTGGAAGCAGATTCTCCGCCGCTTGAAACACGCAAAGTCCCGAGGACTTCTCCTTCGTCGAACTCACCCAGAGTTACGAAGAACGCATATCGATAAACTTCTTCAGGAAATCCCGAAATCTTGGGGTGTCCGATTTGCTCGTCAGGAAAATACCTTCAACTTTCCGAATGGATCTGTCTTAGAACTTGGCGCCTGTCAGTACGAATCTGATGCTTACTCGTACGCTGGAACTGAGTACGATGATATTGCCATTGACGAAGCAACGCAGTTTTGTCTTCACCCTAATACTGAAGTTCTCACTGAACACGGATGGCAGAAAATTAGTACGCTTAAATCAGGTATAAAGACTGCAACGCTCTCACCGTCATACCAAATTGAGTACCATCCGATCTCTGAGGTTCACGACTTTCCTTCTCGAAGTGGTCTCTTTGAGCTGTACCAACGCAAAGGGATTGCCTTTTCTGTCACACCAAATCACCGGATGGTGATTGAAAAACAGAAAGGTGGTGAGTGGTCGTTCTGTCGGGCTGATTCACTTTCCTCGTTTTCGTGGCACGTCCGAAGCGGAGTCTGGGAGGGGGTAGAGCACGATTCGTATGATTTTTCTCCAGTATCAGGGAGAGGGATCGGGGAAAATCAGAATAGCATTCAGTCAATCCCAGTCGATGATTGGCTTGAGTTCTTGGGATGGTATCTATCGGAGGGCTGTGCATTTACTCGAACGAATGGATCGTCAGGGCGTATTTCGATTCGACAAACAAAGGATCAGCCCTCATTGAGATCGCTCTTTGAGCGATTGCCTTGGCGATGGTCGTACCGAACTGAAGGCTCGTATCTTATTTACAGTCGTCAACTCTACGAAGAACTGAAACCTATGGGTGATACGTACCAGAAACGTATTCCTCGATGGATATTTGGCCTCAGCCGTCGTCAGCTCAAGATATTCTGGGATGCGTTCATGGCCGGAGATGGGTATCGGACGAGGAGTGGTGGTTGGTCTATTGGTCTTGCAAATGAGGGACTGCGTGATGATCTACAAATCATTGCCATTCATCTTGGATACGTAGCAACTGCTGGTTATGCCCTCGCCAATGGTAAGTACCCAGTATATCGACTGAGCGTGAGCCGCCGAAGTCGTCTATCTGTTGAAGTACGACGTTCTGATATTCGCCACGTTCCATACCGAGGATCGGTTTGGTGTATTGTCGTTGAGCCTCACCACGCATTCTTCGCTCGGTACAAGGGTCGCGTATTCGTTACAGGAAATACTCGGTTTCAGTTTGACATTCTTCGCTCTTGTATCCGAACTATCAACCCCAAGGTGAAAACCCAGATGTTCTTAGGGGCAAACCCTGGGGGTGTTGGTCATATGTGGGTGAAGGGGGAGTTCATTGACCAAGCCAAGGAGGACCACCGATTTGTCCCAGCCAAGGTCTACGACAACCCGGTCATCATGCAGGCGAACCCAGAATATGTAAAAATCCTTGAGGATCTCCCCGAACAGCAACGCAAGGCCTTCCTTGACGGTGACTGGAATATCTTTGAAGGTCAGGCATTCCCCGAGTGGGGCATGGGGGAACGCTACATTGTTGATAGCTTCGACTACCCCATTGACCAATGTCGTCGAGTCGTTGGTTTCGACTGGGGATACAACGATCCTGGTTGTGCCGTTTGGGTTGCTTTCGCTCCAACCGGCCATGCTTTCGTCTACCGGGAACTTTACCAATCCAAGAAAGATCCTGAAGAGTGGGCAAGAGAGTTAGCTCGGATCTTAGAACATGAATCCGTTCAAGGTTTCGTTCTCCCTCATGACTGTTACTCAAAGCAGGGAGGCTGGGATTCTGTGGCTGAAACATTCCAACGTTTTAACATTCGGCCCTTAGTCCGTGGTAATACGCTCTCTCGGGGAATGCGCCACCAGCGTAAAGCCATTCTCCATCGGTACCTAGCCAATCATGCTGACGAGAGTCCGTACCTTCTCTTCAGTAAAGAGATTCGTAATGGTGCTCGTACCATCCCTTCCTTAATATATAGTGAGACTGATCTCGAAGATTTGGATTCCTCTGGAGAAGATCACTTCTACGATGCTTTAACCCTTGCCCTCGTTTCCTTTGGTCAGCAAGATCCGTCTGGATCAACTGGTATTTCAATTCGTCATCAAGGAGTTCCACTCAATCCAACTTGGTCAATCAATGAGGATGGTGATCCGCTCTTTCCCAGCATTGCTCAGTTTGTTGATGCTTCGGTCCGACGTGCTATTCGGAATAGACGTGATATTCAAAATAAGTGATATGCTATGAGCATGATGACAACCTCAATTCCTGTTCATAAACCGCCAATCTCTATATGGCTCACTCGAATTGAGGAGCCTCAGTTGAAGCGGTTCCACTGTTCCTTATGTGGAAAGACTGTGTTTGAATACTACGATGACATCCGGGTTATGTTACCTGGAGAAAACACCACCATTTCAGCTTCAGCAGAACTCCCGATTGTCATCCAATGCAAGGGAGTGATTACCCAGAAACGGGGGATGGATCACTTTGGGCGACCTATCATTGACAAGATTGGTATTTGTCAGGCTCGTTACTACGTGAGGTAAGCTCTCTCTCTATAGAAGGACGGTATGGAAGACACGCTTGGTATCATTCCTCAGCCCATGGATGCAGAAGAAGAGCAGAAGGAGCAGCTTGTCTCCGATGCGGGATCATTTGCTATTCCCATCGAGGACGATGATCTCGTTCGACTTATTAATGGGAAGACTGCTGAGGCCGATCGTCACATTAAGAAGCTCAAATTGGTTGAGAGACGCAAGATCAATGAAGAATTTTGGCGTGGCGATCAAATCAACGAAGGCGATCTTGAGGATCATGAATTAGCCTATGTGGATAACATTATTTTTCAGGATACTGAGACCAGAATTTCGATTGCATCGGGCAGAGTCCCGGATATTTTGACTGGAACGACCTCAGAATCATTAAAAAGTCGAGAAAATGCTCGGAAAGTCCAGAAAGTCCTCAATACCAAGCTCAAAAACGATGAAATTCGTCGTTTGGTGAAGCATGGACTCCGCCACAACCATCTGTACTTCCAGGGAGCGGTCAAAGCCTTCTGGGACAAGAATCGGGGAGAGCATGGAGACTTTGGCTTCAAGATCGTTCATCCCTACCGGATGTTGGTTGATCCAACCGCCGTCATTCCTGAAACTGGTTTCACTGCCGATGAGATGGAGTTCATCATTGAGTGGTGCGATGAACCGTTAGCAGTCGTTTTGAAGAAGTTTCCTGGGAAACGGAATGAAATCCTCGGTCAAGCAAAGAAGAATGGTCAAAATCCGACTGATTTGGCCTCGAAGATTCGCTACCAGGAAGTTTGGTTCAGTTTCTACGGCCGCGATGGGAAATTGATTGAAGGGGTGTCCTGGAAGTACCAAAATATCATCTTAGATAAGATGAAGAACCCTTATTATGATTGGGAAGGGGCAACCCGCGTTCTGGATGTCCCAACGGTCAATGAAATGGGAGAGCAAACTGCCATTGAACCTTTTTATCGAAATCACTTTGAGAGACCGCGAAAACCATACATTTTCTTCTCTCATGTCACGCTTGGGAATGGACCAATCGACGCCACAAGCCCTGTTGAGCAGTCAATCCCACTCCAGAAGGCTGTGAATCGTCGTGGGATGCAGATTACTGAAATTGCCGACTATGCTGTACCGAGGTTGATCTTCTCTGGTCGTTACATTGAAAAATCTGAAGTGACTCGTCTTTCTAGTGATCCAAAAGAGTATATTTGGCTTAAAACTGCTGAAAAAGTTGGTGATGCTGTCACGCAAATTGTTGGGCAACCACCAAACCCGATTCTTTTTCAAGATTTAATTGGAAATCGAGGCCAAATTGACTCAAAGTTTGCGACTCATGGGACAACTCGTGGTGAGGTTCGAGCTGAGAGTAGTGGTGTTAGCAAACAAGTCACTCGTGAAGGCGATCTGACGATGGCTGACGATATTTCTGCCACGGTTGTTGATCGAGTTGTCAGAGAGATGGCAAACTGGGCGACCCAGTTGATGAAACTCAACTATAAGAAGGCTCACTACGTTCGTGAACTGGGCAAAGAAGGTGAAATTATTGACGTGGAGATGCAGCGAGACATGATAGAAGATGGACTCATAGTGACGGTAGATGCTTCTTCGACTGACAAGCAGACCCGACGTTCTGACGCACTTCAGATGGCCAATGCACAGATCATTGATCCATTTACTCTCTACGAAGAAATGGGTGTGGATAACCCTAAAGAACGCGCTCGTCGTCTCCTTGCCTTCAAAAGGGGTGAACTCGATCAATTCCAGTCTTACGAAGCCTCATTGGAGCTGACTGATACTGATGGGACACAGACAGCTGAGAAAGATATTCAAACGATTACGGTGACTGGTCAGATTCCGACACCGAAAAGAGTCGATGAAGAGTATCTCCAGACTTTCTTCCGATTCGTTAATTCACCGGCCTTTGACCAGCAACCGCCGGAAATGAAGCAGGCTGTTCAATCGTATATTGCCGGATTGAGAGATGTTGCTTCGAGAATCAATCTTGGTGCACCACAGCAAGGAGGTCAGAATGCCACTGCCGTATACTAAGAATATAGGGAAGACGATGCGAGTTTTGAAGAAAGAGAAGCCGGGAATGTCTCGCAAGCAGAAGGTGGCCATCTCGTTATCACAAGCTCGGAAGGCTGGAGCCCGGATTCCTCCACGGCCAGATATGAAGTCAATGATGAGAAAACGGATGGAAGAACGATCTCACGAATAGTAATCCCAAAGAGGAGTTCTTATGGCGAAAGGTAAAGGTGCTCAACCAGTGGATGATCCATCGGTGGTAGATTTTGGGGTTGTGGAAAAACCAATGGATGAGGAACAGACAGAAACACAGCCGGCTGTTGATGAACAGCCAAAGGATGAGTCTGACGATCGTTATGCCAAGATGGAAAAAACTCTATCTGAGCTGCAAGAATTAGTGAAAAGTCAGTCCGAACAGTTCTCTACCTTCAGTGAAAAATTCTCTCAGCCGGATGAGACATTACCAGTTGACACGCCAGTTGACACGCCAGTTGACACAACTGATATTCCGAAGACGTGGGAAGAGTTAGATGAACGAACAAAAAAGTTGGCATCTAAGCAGTACGAGGAACTTCGTCATCAAGAGTTTACCGTCAAAGAACAGTCCGAGAAAGAACAGAAGGCGGTTCAAAAGCAGGTTGATGACCATCTCGACTCTCAACTTTCTCAGTTAGAGTCATCAGGAATTATTCCCAAGGTTGTCTCTGATGCTGCTGATGATGCTGGTCGGGTTACTCGTCGAAAACTTCTCACCTATGCACTCTCACTTGAAACATCCAATCTTGTGGCTGTGGCTGATTCATTCAACCGAACAAAAGAAGCTGGCTACGACTGGGACTACGTTGGTCGGAAGTGGGTCAAATCTGATGCCGAGCATGAAGGAGCCTCAGCTCCTGTGAACCAAGGGATGATTGGCAATCGAGGTCGAAGCGGTCCATCATATACAGAGTTACATGAAAAGAATCTCGATCAGCTTATCGAAGACTATCGCTGAGTAGATTTGACAACCAGAAAAGTTGATTTACACTCAATGTGTACAGAGACTCACGAGAAGTCCGTTGTGGCTTCTCGTGTTTTTTATTCATTCATCATAAAGTTGGAGGTAGTATGACATTCAGTGCTCGGGTAACGGCACTCACTCAGGATGTGATCTTGCCGAAGGTTGTGGATTCTGTGCTTGGATCGAATGTACTGGTGGCTCGGTTGATGGGAAATGCGAAGAAATGGAAGGGTGAGACACTTCGCATCCCGGTGAAGGTCTCAAACTCTGGGACAGCAAGTTCATTCGCTGGTCTGGATACGTTCACTGCTGCGGTCTTTGATACCAAGCAGCGGCTCTCGTTTGACGTGCGTGGTGTGCGCCAACCAATCGCTCTCTCTGGTATGGAAGTCGCGGTGAACAAGATCACTGAATCTCAGGTGATTGACATGGTGAAGGAAGCCTTTGAGGAAGGACAGCAAGAGCTGATTGATGAAATCGGCGATCAGGTCTACGGCGATGGAACGGGGAACACGAATAAAGACCTGCTTGGTCTTGGAGCGGCTGTCGATGATGGCACGGATGTTGTTACCTATGGTGGTCTCTCACGAACAACCTTTCCCGTGCTGAATGCAACTCGAACTGCCTCTGGTGGAACATTGACGTTGGCTCGACTTGCAACGCTCTACTCGGCAGTTTCCAGCGGGAGCATGAGTGGGACGACTCCAACGATTATCATCTCGAATGAGACGGTCTTTGATCTTTATGAGCAGCTTCTGACTCCAACCCTCCGACACAGCTACCAGGAGACTGGTATGCCACTCGTCGGTATGAAGGGTGGCCTCACGACCCGAGAAGGTCTGGTTGGGAAGCATGGTTTTGTGGCTCTTTCGTACAAGGGTATCCCATGGGTTCGAGATGAGAAGTCAACGGCTCAGACAGTTTGGATGCTCAATGAGAACTATCTGCACTGGTACGGTGTTGATGTGAAGGGAACCTTTGGCTACAACTCAGTCTCTCTCTCAAGCGGGACCATCGATGGTGTCTATGATAAGGCTCCAATGGACAACTTCAGTGGCTTTGGATGGAGTGGTTTCCGAGCCCCGACCAATCAGTTTGGTGGAATCGGCGATCTGATTCTCATGGGCAATATCGTTTCTGGTCAACCACGACGACATGGCCGGTTGACTGGTGTAACCACTGTGTAACTACTGCTTACTTTACTAACTAGCCCTATTAGGAGGCTTCAATGAAACTGGAATCAACTGCAGTCATCATGGATGGTGACGCATTCTACACTCGGACTGAGGCCGAACCGACGCACAATTTTGGTGAAACGGTCCGTCTGGCCGATGGACGAGAGTTTCGGTACGTTAAGGCAGGTGCAGCTGCTCTTGCAGCGGGCAAACTGTCAACTGCTCCAGTCCCGATTGCTAACCATGTCAACATGGCCTGTGCGGCGGCTACGGCCGGTACGTTTCTAGTCACCGTGACTCCAGGTGCAACTGGTGGCGCGGCGAACATCTATGCGGAAGGGTATCTCTGCATCAATGATGTTGATGGCGAAGGTCAGACGTACAAGATCAAGAGTCACCCAGCGATTACCGCTTCAGTGGCTTTCACAGTGACACTCTTTGATCCGATTGCGACGGCACTGACGGCAAACTCTGAAGCGACTCTGGTTCACAACAGCTACAACGGGGTTGTAGAGGGTGTTAGCACTACAGTGAAACCTGCTGGTGTTCCACTCATTGCGATCGCCATTGGTGACTTTGGATGGGTTCAGACAAAAGGTATCGCATCGGTTCTTTCTCAGGGGACGACTTCACAGGCTGCACCGCTCATGGCTGGTTCAGTCGCTGGATCAGTGACGGATCAGACCGATGTAACTGCTCCGATTACTCAGTATTGGGTTGGTCGAGCACTTATCAATGGTGTGGATACTGAATACCGACCCGTCTATCTCGACATCGCCTAATTCCGTCGTAATCAATGAAAGGCAGATATTATGGTATTAAAACTCTCTGACTACGATCCGGCCGTTAAGCAAGGGGCCAGTCTTGATATAGTGGTCGATCTGACCGACATGGTCGATCAGAATGGTAACGAACTCATTGAATGGGATGGGACGGCTTCAGCGGTCAACTATCTTCGCTTGACTAACTCGGCGACTGGCGATCCAGTCATTCTTTCGGCTCAAGGCGATGACACGAATGTTGGTCTTGATCTCGACCCGAAAGGGACGGGAGCTCTGCGGATTCTTTCAGGTGCGACGACTGGTAATTCTCTCGATATTGTCAGTACGGCCCTCACCACTGGCAAGGGCATTGACTTATCTGACCTTGATGCAGTGACGACTGGGAAAGCGATTCACGTCGATGCGACTGGGATAACCCATACAAGTGGTATTCTCGTTCACCTCGACTCAGCTGGAACAGTCATCACTGGTGCGGGTCGTGTCTTTCTCTCTGATCACACGGGCGTAACCACGACATCTGGAACTCTCAACGAATTTAAGACAGCTGCCAACGATGAGAGTATTCTTCTCGCCCTGACAGCGGCTTCACTCACGACGGGAACGGCTTTGGACTTTGGTGCGGTTGAGGGGCTGACGACTGGTGTTGGGCTCAGGATGGCCCACACGACTTCGGTGATCGCTGATACAGGATCGCTTGTTCGCCTCTCTTCGTCTTCGGTTGACACGGGTGGTGCGACGAACGGAACGATCTTGGATATTGGCTCAACTGGTCAGTTAGCTGGGACAGTTGTACGGATGGGAAACATCCTGACGACTGGGACGGCTATGAGCATTATTGGTACTGGCATTATGACCACGACAGGAAATCTTCTGACTCTGACGGGAAATAGTGCCACCACCGCCGCTGGTCTACTTCGTGTCAACGCCAATGGTCTCACTTCAGGTATCGGTGCGGTGATTAGTTCTTCAGCGACGGCAATCACTGGCGCGGGCCGTTTACTCCGAGTCGATCACACTGGTGTAACGAGCACTTCTGGAATTATTGCTGAGATCGCCTCGGCGGCGAATGATGAAACAACGATCTTTAAGGTTACAGCTTCTGATCTGTTAGCTTCCGGTGTTGCTCTTGACATTTCAGCAGTAGCCATGACAACGGGTAAGGGCATTGATATGTCCGATCTGGATGCCATTACCACCGGAAAGGCGATCCATGTGGATGCCACAGGCATCACGCACACGTCGGGTGTTCTTGTTCACTTGGACTCGGCAGGGACAGTCATTACTGGAGCAGGTCGAATCTTCTACTCGGATCACACGGGAGCAACGACCACCTCTGGCACGCTCAATGAGTTTAGAACTTCTGCGAATGATGAAACGGTTTTGCTGAAGCTGAGCGCGACCTCTCTCACCTCTGGGATTGGACTGGATGCAACTGGCTTTGATGGCTTAACAACCGGTGTTGGTGTCAGTCTTTCTTCGGGTGCAACAGCGATTACTGGTGCTGGGAGAATGCTCTATGTCAACCATAGTGGCTCTACATCAACATCGGGCGTATTAAGCGAGTTTGTCTCGAACGCGAGTGATGAAACGGTCGTTTTGCGTGTAAATGGAACTGGTTTATTGGCAGCGGGAGTTGTCCTCGATGTTTCCGGCGTGGCAATGACGACAGGAACCGCGATTGATGCGAGTGATCTGAATGCTCTAACAACCGGGAAGGGTCTTTCTCTTGCCTCAACCTCATCGGCAATTACTTCTGCTAATCTTCTTGAAGTGACAACCACAGAAAGTGCGAATATCTTAGGAAATCGCAGCGCAGAATTGGTTGAGATCGCTTCTTCACGGACTGAATCTCGACTTGCAGGTACGACTGCTGATGACTACGATGTGCTTTCCCTAAAACGAACGAATGTAACAACTGGTGCCGGTGGCACGATGACCGCCGCTGGTGCAATCCTGAAGATTGAAAATGTTGCCACCCAGACGGCTGGGACGCTGACCGATACTGTCAAAGGTATTGAGATCGTCATGGATGTTGATGGGACTGCCGCAGGGATTGAACTGACCCACAATGCTGTGGGTGCGACAGCGATTGATATTGTTGGAACGGCGACGACCACAGGTAAAGGTGTTGATCTTTCAGACCTGAACGCTTTGACGAGCGGTATCGGTGTCCATCTGGCTTCGACGGCAACTGCTATTACGGGAGCAGGGAGACTCCTCTATTCGAATCACACGGGTCTGACAACCACTTCCGGCACACTAAACGAGTTCGCTTCATCGGCCAATGATGAGACGGTCGTCCTTAAATTGACAGCGGCGGCTCTTACAACTGGAACGGTGCTCGACGTAACTGGTCAGAATGGTTTGACCACTGGTAATGCGGTCGCTATCTCAGGAACCGGCACAGCCCTTACTTCCGGTGAGCTGCTCAACGTTGACTTCACCGCTTCTGGTTCTTCGATTGGTGCCAAAACTGGCAATGCCGCCTCAGTAGCTGTCAGTCTAACTGATACTCGAGTGGCCGGTACGACAGCTCACGACTACGATATGCTCTCGCTCATTCGGACTTCGGTCCAGAATGGCGCTGGTGGTACAACAACCTCGACGGGTTCTGTCCTGCGGATTGAGAATGTTGCGACGCAGACAGCCGGTACGCTTACCGATACAGCGATTGGTATCGAAGTGGTCATGGATGTGGATGGGACAGGTGATGGCATCGAGATTACCCAGAACGCAGTTGGCGCAATCGCTCTTGACCTTGTTGGAACAGCTCTGACGACTGGGAAAGCTGTTGATGCGAGCGACCTGAATGCGCTTACAACTGGTATCGGCGTTCATCTTGCCTCCACTGCAACCGCGATAACTGGTGCAGGACGCTTACTATACAGCAATCATACTGGTCTAACTACTACCTCGGGGACACTTAATGAATTTGCGACTTCGGCTAACGACGAGACGGTACTTCTTGGTCTGACTGCTGCCGCTCTTTCGACTGGTACGGTTTTGGACTTTGGTACGACTGCTGGACTGACAACAGGCATTGGCCTCAATATGGCGCATACCACCTCGGTTATTGCCGATGGTGGCTCTCTAGTTCGGGTTACTTCGTCTTCGGTAGATACTGGTGGAGCCACAAATGGTGTCCTCCTTGACCTTCGATCAAGCGGTTCAACGGCTGGAACACTTGTTCGTCTCGACAACATTCTGACAACTGGTACCGGTATGCTTATTTCTGGAACTGGTGTTATGGCCACGACTGGTAATCTACTCACCCTAACTGCGAATAGCGCAACAACAGCGGCTGGGTTACTGAGAGTCAATGGCAACGGTTTGACCTCGGGTATCGGGGTAGTTATTTCTTCTTCTGCAACCGCTATCACCGGTGCCGGTCGGCTCTTACGGGTTGATCACACGGGTGTTACTTCACCGACAGGTATTATTGCCGAAGTTGCCTCAGCTTCTGCAGACGGAGCAGTTGTCTTTAAGGCAACAGCTTCTGGAGCGATTACAGGCATTGTCTCTCAAGCGAGTGGCTTGGCAACTGTGACCGGTGTTGTTAATGAAGCTCGGGCAACAGCCGCTACTCTAACCACGGGTCGCTACTACTCGGCGCATGACGCAGCCGGTGAAGTTTTCGGCGTCGGCGCGAATGGCCACATTCACTCAACGGTCGGAGCAACTGCTCCGACGATCGCAGTTACGACTGCTAACGGTATTACCGCGGCCGCTATTACCGCGGGTGGATCGGATACTTGTGGGGTGATTACGACAACAGGTACTTCGACGGGTGCAACAGTCCTTGATGTGACATTCAATAAGACATACACGACTGCGCCAAAAGCTGTAATTCTGATGCCGACGAATGCTGCGGCTTCCATGCCAAATACCGCATTCTACGTCAGTGCGACATCGGCAACGACATTTACTATTACTGTCGCAGGGGGTGGTACGTATGCGGCGACACCAAGCTGGCGGTATCTGGTTGTAGCGTAAATCTGTACTTCGGGATGTGAGCAGCTAGGCATCCACAGAGCAACGAGCTTTGCTTCTACCGGGTGCCTAGCACTTACCACCTGAGTAAGCTACAGTGGAACCATCATGCTTCGTGACCCAAACTTCCATCCATACACCGCTCTTGATTCCTTCAGTGTTGCCAAGGCAACTCCCGCTGTGTTCAATGGGGGTACGGCCAATGCTCGGGGTGATGATGGTGGAACGAGTGATCCTCTAACGCTCTTTACGGTCACAGGCGAGGTATTGGTCCGTATTTTTGGCGTGTGCACAACCGATCTTGTCTCGGCTGGCGCCGGGACGCTCTCAGTCGGCATTGCCAATAACACCGCTATCTTGATTGCTTTAACGACCGCAACCGATATTGATGCCGGAGAAATCTGGTTTGATGCAACGCCGAGTGTCGGTGATACGCTCGCCAACCTTCCGGGGTCATTCATCATCGTGAACGGCGCAGACATTATCGAAACTGTTGGGACGGCAGATATTACCGCCGGACAGATTTACTACATTTGCCTCTGGCGTGCTCTTTCAGGTGATGGTAATGTGGTCAATGTATAACCAGTATTTGAGAGGCCCGAAGGAGGCCCAATGGAACAATCTGATGGCCATCAGCTCGATACCATTGTCGTAGCGAACATTGACTTGGACTGTGAGATCATAGACCCAGAGATGGGGTACAACCACAAGGATTACTTCGAGGTTCGGTACGAGAAGAATCCTTACCGGATTAAACCTGGCGAGACACGGCGACTACCTCGGTTTGTTGCCAATCACTACGCGAAACACCTCACAGACCATATCCTTTCCATTAAAGGGATAAAAGAAAAGAATGACTTTGTGATCCGGGATGATCGTGAGCGAGATCGAGTGATGGGGGAGATTCTTCTACGAGTAGAAGACCATTTTATGGAAGATCTCCGCTCTGATGCAGATAAGGCATCCCAGACAGTCAATAAGCTCAACCCAGGGCTTCCGAGCGGAGATGACTTGAATTCAATGCCACTTGAGTTACGATACAAGCGGAATGAACTCTTCAAGATTGCGAAAGGTAAAGGACTAAAGTTAACCGGCGGCGAGACGAAGAAAGAGCTTGCTGCCATCATCCAGGAGGTCTAATGACGAAGTTTACATTCTCTAAGGAAGAGCAGGAATTTCTCAGCATTCGCAATGCAGCGAATGAGTTGCTGGCGGTTCAATCACAGGCACTGAATGATGTGATCCAAAGTTACATCGTGCAAAAAGTTATCCCCAGGCTTGGGATTGATATGGAGAAGAGCAACCTTTCATACAACATCGCTAAGAATGAACTGACGGTAGACGATAAGCCAGCGGAAGAAACGAAGACAGAAGAACCATCGGCAGAATCTCCAGAGGTAGCTACGGATGGAGAGCCCGAAACCAACTGAGATACCACTCGCGGCACTTCGATCGGTTACGCAAGAGTTACTCACCCGCCGCCAGCATCTGAGCAAGGAGATCGCTGATCTGAGTCAGAGGAAGCGGTCACTGACAGATGAGGTTGCTGCCCTTGAATCACGCAAGACGCTGTTAGATCAGCGTCTTGTTGATGAGCAGTATCTACTTTCTAAGCAGGAACGGGCAACGAGAGAGGCCTCTCGATCAGCCAAAACCTTCGTCGAGATTCAGCGGGAAGCTCTCAAAGAGGCAACTGCCGCACACCAACTGTCCAAGGAGACTCGTCAATCACTCAGTCAGTTTGCCCAGGCTGAATTAGAGAAAGTACGGGCAGAACGATCTCAATCAGAAGAGGTGACATCCAAGAGAGATCAAGCCCTGATGATTCGGGAACAGTCAGTGGAGGAAGAGCGCCAGAATCTCTTTAGTCAACTATCTCTCCTGGAAGCAGAGCGTGATGAGGTCTCACGATCCTTCATTGATGCACTGCAGCAGTCGCATGAGATTGAGGAACGGGAACAGTCCTTGCAGGAGATAGAGAAGGAATTGGCAAGGAAAGCATCAACGATTGCTGAATTGACTGCGAAAGCCGAAGCATCCTCGATTGAGGCCCAACGCCTCTTTGCGTCATCTCAACAGAAGGAACAAGCGGCAGTTGCCGCACACAATCGGTATCAATCTTTGGTACTCAAGCTTAAGAACTCTGTCACTGATACGCTGACTTCGGCGAAGATGATCCGCCAGAGTGGGCAAGGTTCCTTGGGTGATGCGAAACGACTCTACCAAGAAGCAATGGCAGCCTTCGCCTCAGCGAAGATCATTGAGCAGGAAGCGCACGGACAACGACAGCAGTACCAGGAGAAAAATCATCGGGTAGACCAAGCTATAGCGCAAGAACTCCTCAAGATTCGCAAGGAATACGCTGTCCTCTTGCTGGAGTCAGAACAGAGATTAGTCGCTGCCAAGAAGCTCGAACGTGAGATGCGCATCAAGGAGAAGGCATCTCGAAAGACGAGAGCAGATGCTTCTGGAGTTATTTATGACCGACTAATCAAGGAACGGGGCAAGATCGAGGCTGACTGGGAGAAGCTGAGGAATCAGGAAATCCAGGTAGCCGAGAAGCGTCTGTATGCCGATCAGGCAGCCAGAGCGGTGGATGATGAGAGAACGATAGTGGTAGAAGAACAAATACTGCTCAAGGATCAACGTGCATTCTACGAACAGTCATCGAAGGATGTTGAGGGCAAACAAACGCTTCTTGCCCGCCGCCTCCAGGATGTCGATTCGACGTTGGCAGCTCTTTCATCGAAGAAGTCATCGGTTGAGGAACTTGAACAAACGAGGAAAGCACTCGTTGATGCCATGACTCAAGAACATGCAGGGCTCAAGGATGATCGTCGCAAGCTCTTAGCTCGGAGTGCTTCTGTCATTGAGGATCATCGTCTTCTGGTCCATGAGATTGGTCAACGAGAAAGGGAGGTCGAGGCAAGGCGGCGGGCCACTGACATTCGGAAACTCACACTCGATCTTCGTGAGAAGCGTCTCGCTGATCGTGAACAAACCCTCAAGCAAGCATTCGCTGAGGCTCGTCAAAAAAACCTATTGTAGTGATATACTCTTAGTAAGAAGTCCATAGAGGCTCCCGAACTATTCGTGAGCCTTTTTGACAGGAGATAGATCGTGGCCCAGGCAAGACGCGATAGCAATTACGTTACAACCCTGTTGGCAGTCACCAATGACGCCAACCTAACTCCGACTAATCTTGTTGTTGATCCGACGACAAGTCGTCTTCTTGTAAGTAGTACCGGCACCATTTCAGCGGTTACTGAGTTGACTGGTAGCGGCACGATTACTGCTCTTGATGGTGCGGTCACACTCAATACTGGTGGATATGGTGCAGTCGGTATTCAGGTGACGGGGACGTGGGTCGCAACATTGGCCTTTGAATGTACCATTGACGGCACGAATTATCAGGCGCTCGATGTCTTCCCGACGAATGGCGCTACATCGGTCCAATCGACTACTTCAAATGGTCAATTTCATGGCCATGTCGGCGGTATTCAGTCGATTCGGGTTCGGGCGAGTGCTTTCACCAGTGGGACGGCTACCATCAGTCTTCACTCTGATATTGCGGGTGGCCCAACGACGAAAGCAGTAGCTGGCGCTGTTGGAGGTGGTGGTACCTCCATGACCGATGATTCCGGCTTCACGGTCGGAACGACCGGTATTACTCCGGCTGCTGGAACCTATCGAACTGTCCGAGACGCGGTTGACGATAATGATGCTGGCGCATTTGCCATGACAGAGAAACGGGCAATCCTCGCAGCCCTGGAAACTTCCAATGCCGATTCCGTTATGGACGATACCTTAGACGCTATTAAGGTGATCCAGACTGTCCCATCTGCTTCAACCTATGCCTACACCAGATTTGCCGATCTCGGAGCCAATGCCACAGCGAATGTGAAAAGTTCCGCCGGCAATGTTTTTTCCCTGTGGTGCCAGAATGAAAACACCGCTGACAGGTTTATCCAACTGCACAATACGGCAACTACGCCGGCAGGCGGAGCGACGCCTCTTTATACTTTCCTTATCTCAGGCGGGGATCAGATCGTGATCGGGACTGACTTCTTTGGCCCAGCTGGTGCGAATTTCTCGACGGGTATTGCCTTCGGGGTGTCAACCGTCAAGGACAGTTTTACGGCTGCCACAGCATCAGAACAGTCCACCGTTATCATGTTCAAATGAGGCAATTATGTATCAGATTAAACCACTAATTGATTTCCCAGGATATTTCGTTACTACCGATGGTAAGGTTTTTTCTTCACGTTCTCTCAACGGTAGAGCACCATTCATAGTAAGTGAGAAACGTCAACTTCGTCCGAGTGCTCATAGGTACCACAGGGTCCTTTTGATGAGAAGTGGGAAAAGACACAATATCCCAGTGCATCGCTTAGTAGCGATGACCTTTATAGAGAATCCTCAGAATCTTCCCTACGTCTGTCACATCAACGGAGACCCATTCGATAATAGAGTAGAGAATCTTCGCTGGGGAATGCCGAAAGAGAATTCCCTTGATATGGTTCATCATGGACATTCATTGAAGGGAGAGAAACATCCCAATGCGAAAATGCGAGAATCCGACGTAAGATCAATTCGTCAGGGATTATTCTCGGGAATTGCCGGAAGAGAATTAGCCAAAAGGTTTGGCGTTCAACCTTCGGCGATCAGTAAGATTAGGGTCGGCCGAAGTTGGAGCTTTGTATGAGTGTAGTTTTTCCTAAACGAGTTAAGACTTTTGCCAAGAACGGTTCAACCGGTCTCTCTGGTGACGTTACAATTTCCGAGGGGACCAACATAACTCTGACCCAAACCGGTCAGGATATTGCCATTGCTGCGACTGGAACTGGCGTTGCAACGACAGAACCGTTCGTGACAATAGGCAATACAGCTGGTCTCTCCGCTGAGCGGGCATTAACTGGTACTGCGAATCAAGTTACCGTCACCGACAACGGGGCCAATTCGACGGTTGTGCTCTCAACGCCACAGGACATCCACACAGCAGCTACTCCTCAATTCGGAAGACTTGGTTTAGGAGCGGCTGCTGATGCAAGTATCCCATTGGAGATTACCTCGACAACCGCCGGATCAGTGATTGATGATATTTCTCTCGTCAATGTTGGGGGTAGTACCAACGGATCGGGGACCGCTATCGTCTTCAATTCGTTCGATTCAGGAGCAACTCCAACTGCAAGAGTTTCTAACGTTCGCGGTACTGACAATAATTACTCATTGAGATTTGGTAATTTTTCTGGAGCTGGGATCACTGAGCAGATGAGAGTAATAGGGACTGGTCTCGTAGGGATTATGACTACTGCCCCTGACCGTGCTCTCGAAATCAATCATGCGACCGGCCTTAACCTTCGGCTCACTTACAACGATAGTGACGGAAGTGCAGTCAACTATGCCGATTTGACTACATCCTCATCTGGTGATTTGACGATAGACCCTTCTGGCGATGATGTGTTCTTTGCAGGGCGAGCTTCACCTTCGACAAATGATGGCTTTGCTCTCGGTGTTGCTTCAACTGCTGAATGGTCCGATCTGTTCCTCGCTTCTGGTGGAGTGATCAATTTTGCCAATAGCAATCTCACCCTGACTCATTCGTCTGGCGTCCTCACGATGACTGGGCAACTGGCTCATGCCGTCGGAGCTTTGACGACACCCAGTCTAACATTCGCAGGTGATACCAATACCGGCTTTTGGCAAGTTGTGGCAGGTACTTGTTCTTTCTCCAGTGATGGATTATTGCGTTGGACGGCGGCAGCAAACTCAGCTTTCGGTCCAGCTCAGACCCTACGTTGTGACGATTCATTTGGCATCGGCTGGTCAACTGATCCAAATAGTGTTGCTGATGAGTTCATCCTCTATCGAAGTGCAGCAGATACCCTCCGACTTGAATCAGTCGGTACAGTCTTCTTTGATGGGAACTTCGGCGTCGGGGCTTCACCGTCTAACGTATTCCATTTCCAGGCCGGTGATAACGCCACCGTTGGCATTGTTAAAATCAACACCGCTCAAGCGAATATCACGGCTGCTGATGTCTTTATTGACTTTCAAAGTTCCACTGGATCGGAAGGATCAATCGCGGGAACGGCTGTTCTGGGAGTCCTTGCTTACAACACCTTCACGGGTTCCCACTGGAGCCAGTGCGATGCCATTCAAAAAACGCAGATTGAGACTGTCTCACGGAAGACTGTTACGAGACGGGTAGACAAAGAAGACGGCTCAGGTGAACGAGAGGATCGGGAGTTCATCGTTGAGACGCCAGTTAAGGTCTACACAAGTACCTTGGAACCTGGAACTGTTCTTGTTTCCACTGATGAAATGGCAAGCTGGCCAGATGAAGTAACTAATCATCTCCCGAAGTGTGCCATCTCATCGAAGAAGGAAGATAAAGCGGTCTACGGTGTTTTTGGCGGACATGATCGTGATGGCGACATCCTTGTGCTCTCACTTGGTTCAGGGATTGTGCTTGTGACGAATGAGGGCGGGCCAATCTCGATTGGAGATTTCCTCTGTACTTCCAATACCCCAGGTTATGCAATGCGGTATGACGGCAACGATATGCGGGTGGTTTTAGGAAAGGCTCGACAATCATTGAATGATAAGCAAGGTAAGATCGCCTGCTCGTATTACGCAGGCTGAGGAGAAGTAGTGGCCAAGAGCACTACCCACTGGATTGGGAATGACACCTACGATGCCGCTACGAGGCTTAATTCGACGACAGTTGCGCTCAATTCTACGACAGTAACATTGATCGGGTATGCTGCTGGAACTCATTTCTTTGATTCGAAGAACGAAACGGACTATTCGGTACCTAGCAAGAATGTAACGGACTATACACTAATCACAAAATCTGCGACTGATTGGACTTTAATTTAGCCTAGAGAATTCTCCAAATAACTCTTTTGCTCTTCTCGAGTAGATCAAAAATGCCTCTTCTCGTGTATCGGCATATCCAAGATTATAACTTCGTCCATCAATCTGTATCTTTGCACACCACTTTCTTGTTTCTCTAAACCAAGAAACTCCTTTATAGCCAGAGGTATTGTCAGCTCGTTTCTTAGCGTTCATCATATTCTGAGAACGAGTAGCAACCCGTAGATTCCTGCGTTGATTATCGAGCTTGTTGCCATTAACATGGTCAGTATCGTGACCTCGTGGTGTCTGTAATATCATTCGATGCATGGGAATTGTTGCTGGATTCCCCTTATAGACACTTCTTACCGCATAGCCACATTGGCTGTAATGCCACTTCCATTGGCTTAACCACTCAAAATCCTCACCATCAACAAGAGAGAACTGATCTCTGGTAAGTAGGATTCTCTTCATACAAATACCCATCTCCCAAATACCCATCTCCGCAAAAAGATGGGTATAGGCGACTAGCGTGTTTGCGGTCACGACAATCGTCAAAGAAAGATAGTGTATCATAAGTTCAAAGGAGTCAACTTGTCCACACTTTACCCTGGCGCACTCGATGCTCTCGCTGATCCAGCTGCTGCTGACGTACTTGGTACCGCAGCTGGTGGGATTGGTGTGGCTGCGGTGATGACGAATCTCAATGATGCCGTTGAGGCGATTGAGACAAAACTTGGGACTGGATCATCCACGGCAATCTCTGGGACTGTGCTTCGAGGAACTGGTGCCGGTGCCTCAGCCTTTGGAGCAATTACCAATGCCGATCTACCGACGGCGATTAGTGGGAAAACCTATGATGGCCTGACTATTACAACGACAACGGGGACACTCACGCTCACGAACTCGAAGACACTCTCAGTCAGTAATACTCTGACTTTTGATGGTACGGATGGGACAACTTTCACCTTCCCATCAACGACGGGGACGGTTGTAACCCTTGCTGCTACACAGACACTCACGAACAAAACGCTCACTGCTCCCGTCATCGCCTCGATTACAAACACTAGCCATATCACGTTGACACCAGGGGCGAGTAGTTTTGTGAAGATTGCCGCTCTCATTGATGAGAACACCGCAACGAGCTATCAGAGTAACACAGTCATTCTGACAGGATGGGGCCGGGTCGATACTCCGGGCAGCCCCGCAGTGTTCATGTCAGAAACAGTTACCTTTGGTATCACATTCTCAACCACACCATTCGTGGTTATTAGTGCTACTGGTGGACGATCCTCAACTGCAACTCCCGCAACAGCGTATACTGAGAATGTCTTTGCGACAGCCAGTAGTATCGGAACCACATCATTTGTTGCTACAGTTCAGAGAGGTGACGCAACCAATCTCCAAGCGAGTATCCAATATGCTTATCAGTGGGTTGCCATCGGCCAGCTAAACTGAGGAGGTTATACGCTAACCTTTGATGATTTTCAGACAACCTGCCAAGACCTTACGAATGATGCTTCGTCGGGTTCCTTAACGTTCTTCAAGAGATTAGGAAACGTCGGCTATCATTACGTTCTAACCGAGTTAGACCGTCCGGTTATTGAACTGACTCGAACTGCTAACACCGTCGCATCTCGGCAGTACTACCAACTTCCACCAGACTATCTCTACCTTCGCTCGGTCACGATTACCGTTGGAGGCATTGCCTACCCTGTCCCAGAGATTGAGGATCAAGAGACCTGGGACATCCTCAATAGCACAACGAGTCAAACCTCTGAGTATCCCGATGGCTTCTTCATCCGTCCTGGATTCGGCGTTTCAGGAGCTGAAATTGGATTCTATCCGACGCCGACATCGAACAATCGCACAATTACGATTGCCTATGCCGCCAACGACAAGGATATGTCGATTGATGCCTACACGACGGGAACGGTATTGGTTACGAATGGATCAGCGACAGTAACTGGGACAGGAACAACCTTCACAGCCGCGATGGTTGGGCGATACTTCAAGGTCAACACCGAGCCAACTTGGTACCGGATTGCTTCATTCACTTCAACAACTGTCGTCGTGCTTGAGAACGTCTACGAGGGAGCAACGGCAACGGGAGCAGCCTACACCATTGCTGAAGCCTTTGGACTACCCGAGGATCTCCAGATTCTCCCTGTCTACTACGCTGTCTGGCATTACTTTAGCTCTAAGCGAGATGAGCGGGCGAAGAAGGAATATGAAGACCTCTTTATGAAGCAGCTCGAACTAGGCAAGATTCGTCACGCAACCAAGACCTCTGGATCAGTGGCCAGACCACGCAACCGATTCAGTCGGTTCAAGCGAGCAACCCCAGGGTACTTCCCAACGAGTGCAACCTAAGCTTCGGTGATCCTATGGCGCGTAAGATTCTTCGACAACGTAGCTTTTTCGGGGGCATTTCTGAAGCTGAGAAGGAAGGCTTGAGAGGAGCTTCCTCATTCTTAGAGAAGCTCAATATCTTTGGTGATCCTGGCCAGGTGACTATCCAGCCAACAACAGCGAAGGTGAGTGGGACGGTGGTGGTTGATCTTGTCAAATGGATGGTCATGGGGACGCCTCACGATACAAACCTCTGGGCCTACGGAGATGGGGGGAGGATTTACAAGGCGACGACAGGAGGATCGGGGACTTGGACGGTTGAGCG
>JASEGR010000017.1 GCA_030017955.1 Candidatus Eisenbacteria bacterium | reverse complement strand
CTCATAACTATCATCCCCTCCATAAAGGCTCCCTCCTTCGAGGGGACATTTTAGCATTGCAGTTAACGGGGACATTTTCCCTTTGCTAACACATCGATCTATCTCTTTCTTGACTTCACCTTCTCCCTTAGATATTGTTCCAAATTGACCGGTTTGGAATCAATCTGACCGGTGGAGAGGAATCTTCGAAGAAGAAACTGACTGGTTGCGGGGAGGCGGGAGCGGATGGGAGGTGGTTGGGGTGGACAGTCTGGTTGAGGTTTCCAGTCATGCGCAAGAGTAGCGGGGTCAAGTAATACTGGACAGATTCTCGGAGCTTCTGGGGCAGCACCCTTTCGAATGAAAGGGCAGAAAGAGGTGAATCATGGTGACAGGTCTAACAAAAGAAAAGACAAAAGCGCTTGAGCTTGCCGTTTCGCAGATAGAAAAACAATTTGGAAAAGGTGCGATCATAAGGCTGGGTGAAGATTCTGCCAAGGTCTCTGTCGAAACCATACCTACCGGCTCACTTGGGCTCGACATCGCTACCGGGATTGGCGGAGTCCCGAGGGGAAGAGTCGTTGAAATCTTCGGCCCGGAATCTTCAGGGAAAACGACGCTGGCCCTCAGCATAATAGCCAACGCGCAGAAACTCGGCGGGAATGCCGTTTTCATCGACGTCGAACATGCGCTTGATGCTGCGTATGCAAAGAAGTTGGGCGTCGATATTGAAAATCTTCACGTTTCCCAGCCGGATACCGGCGAGGAAGCCCTTGAGATAACCGAGCACCTTGTGAGAAGCGGGGCGGTTGATGTGATTGCGGTCGATTCGGTGGCAGCCCTTGTTCCGAAGGCGGAAATTGAGGGAGAGATGGGCGATGCGCACATGGGACTCCAGGCAAGACTCATGTCGCAGGCCCTCCGCAAGCTGACCGGAGCAATAAGCAAATCCAAGACCTGCGTCATATTCACGAATCAGATACGAATGCAAATAGGCGTCATGTTCGGAAATCCTGAAACGACTACCGGCGGAAGGGCGCTGAAGTTCTACGCATCTGTGAGACTCGACATAAGAAGAATAGCTTCGATCAAGGAGGGCGACAGGGTCGTTGGAAACCGGACAAAAGTAAAAGTCGTGAAGAACAAGCTTGCAGCTCCTTTCAGAGATGCGGAGTTCGATATTCTCTACAATGAGGGCATCTCAAGAGAGGGAGAGATAATTGATCTTGCCATTGACAAGGGAGTCCTGGCGAAGAGCGGCACATGGCTTTCCTTCGGTGAGGAAAGAATCGGCCAGGGCAGGGAGAACGCAAGATTCTACTTGAAGGAGCACCCCGAGCTTCTCAAGAAAATCGAAGACAAACTGAGGATTCCACTTGACCACAAACCGGCTGAGCCGGCCCCGGAGCAGCAGAAGGAAAAGGTCGCTGAGAAAGTCAGACGGTGAGATTCAGGACTCTGGGGAGAGGAGGCGTCAGCAAGAACAGATCCTCCTTTCGCTCCAGCAAGGCCCGGGGAAAAGCAGAAGATGAGAAGCGGGACAGCTTCGATGAAGCAAAGAGCAAAGCCCTCGATATTCTGGCAAGAAGAAGTATTACAGCGAAAGCACTCCTTGAAAAACTAAGGGAGAAAGGCTTCACCGAAAAGACGAGCTCCCTCGTCGTTGCAAGACTTACGACGCTGGGGCTTATCAACGATCTCGAATTCGCAAGGGCTTTCGTAAGGAACAGAATCCTTGTCTCTCCAAGGGGATTCTTCCTGCTAAAGAGAGAACTTCTCGGAAAAGGTGTTCCGAAAGCAGTTGCTGAGAAAGCGATATCTGAAGCACGGGAAGACGTAAGCGAAATCGAGATAGCTGAGAAGCTTGTTGAGAAGAAGATGAGGAGTCTGGGAGGAGTGGAGGAACGCCGGGCCAAAGCCAGGGTTTTTTCCTTCCTTGTTAGAAAAGGGATCCCGGCGAGCGTTGCGATTCAAGTGACAAGGAGCAAATTCTCCGGGTGAGTGAGTGGCGCCAAAGTAACTGATGCACTCGGGGGCAATCAGGCGATTTGTCCCCGAATTCAGGATTCTCAGGTGGGAGAGAATTAAGTGATGTGTCCCCGAATTCAGGAGTTTTCTTCGTCGAGGTTGAGGGGGCTTTTTCTCGATTTCTTCAAAGATAAGGACCACACCGTAGTTCAGAGCGCTCCCATCGTGCCGGATGATCCTTCACTTCTTTTTACTACCGCCGGAATGGTTCAGTTCAAACCCTACTATACGTTGGAAAGTGAAATTCCTTTTTCAAGGGCAGTCTCCATCCAGAAATGCCTGAGGGCCACGGATCTAGAGAATGTGGGGCACACGATACGACACCACACCTTTTTCGAGATGCTCGGAAATTTCTCTTTCGGCGATTACTTCAAGGAAGAAGCAATCTCCTGGGCCTGGGAGTTTGTGATTGATGTTCTTGGACTGGATAAGGAAAAACTCTTCATCTCGGTCCACATGCAGGACGAAGAGGCCAGGAAGATCTGGCGTGAGAAGATAGGGGTCCCGGAGCCGAAGATTGTCGGGCTCGGAGATGAGGACAACTTCTGGGGGCCTGCCGGGCTTACGGGCGCCTGCGGACCTTGCTCGGAAATCTATATTGACCTTGGCGAAGAAAAAGGGTGCGGTAAACCCGACTGCGGCGTCGGATGCGATTGTGACAGATTCGTCGAGTTCTGGAATCTCGTTTTTCCTGAATTCTACAAGGATGAAAAGGGGAAGTTATCGCCGCTGAAAAGAAGAGGCGTTGATACAGGGATGGGGTTTGAGCGTCTTGTCATGATTTGCCAGGGGAAATCCTCGAGCTACGAAACGGACATTTTCCTGCCGGTCATGAGGGCCCTGGAAGAGAAGGGAAGCATTGACTCAGGTAAAGCGAAGATTCCGATGAGAATAGTCGCAGACCATGCCCGGGCACTTGTGTTCGCCATCTCTGAAGGGATTCTCCCTACGAATGAAGGAAGGGGTTATGTGTTGAGGAGGATCCTGAGGAGGGCTGTGAGGAGAGGCAGGGACCTGGGTCTCAAAGGGCCTTTTCTCTACGAGCTTGTCGGAGTGATCGCCGATTCGATGGGTTCCATCTATCCCGACCTTCTCCGGGATCCGGGAAAGGTTTCTCTGGTGATAAAGGGTGAGGAGGAAAGATTCAGGTCGACGCTCGATGAAGGGATGGGGAAGCTCGACGCGCTCGTTGAGACGGCAAAAGAAAAAGGGGAACGCTCCCTTTCAGGCAAGGAAGCATTCCTCCTTCATGACACCTACGGTTTTCCAATTGATCTCACGGTTGAAATTTGCAGCGAGGCCGGGCTTAGCGTAAGGGAAGATGAGTTCGAAAAGGAGATGGCTCTTCAAAGGAAGAGGGCTCAGGAAACTGGTGAGTTCCTCCAGGAAAAAGAGGAGAGAAAGGTGTGGAAACCTTGGGTACTTGTGAGTTCTGGAATCGCGACGGCATTCGTCGGCTACACAAAACTGTCTCAGAATGTGAAGGTGAGAAGGTACCGCGAAGGAGAAAAGGGGCTTCCTCAGATTGAAGCTGTGCTGGACAAGACCCCTTTCTACGCCGAGGGGGGAGGACAGGTTGGAGACTGCGGTCGCCTGATAGGGCCGGGAATTGAAGTGAGGATTGAGACTGCACGGAAAGAAGGAGATCTCCTCATCCATTGTGGCGAGTTTGTGAGAGGTGAACCGAAGCTCCTGGCGGCCCCGGGCCTTGTGGCAGAAATTGACAAAAACGTGAGGGATGCAGTGAAAAAGAACCATACTGCGACCCACCTTCTTCATACCGCGTTGCGAACGGTCCTGGGCGAGCACATAAGGCAATCAGGTTCCTTTGTTGCATCTGACAGACTACGTTTCGACTTCACTCACTTCTCCGCACTTTCTCCCGAGGAAATCAATTCTGTCGAGGACCTGGTGAATGAAAAGATTCAGGAGAACCTTCTTGTGAAAACCTCTACAACTTCGCTTGAGGGGGCAAAAAGCCAGGGGGCGCTTGCTTTCTTTGGCGAAGTATATGGAGACACTGTGAGGCAGGTCATCGTAGGAGAGAAAGACTACGTTTTCTCGCGCGAGCTCTGCGCTGGAACACATGCATCTCATACCGGAGAGATTGGCTCCTTCCGGATTGTCTCCGAGAAGGCAGTTGGCTCAGGTCTCAGAAGGATTGAGGCAGTGACCGGGCGGGCTGCAGATGAATATCTGGACGAAGAGAGGAACTTCCTGACTGAGCTTGAAGATTTCCTGAAGGTGCCGAGACGGGAGCTTCTTGACAAGGTGAAGGCACTTCAGCTTGAAAACGATAGATTGAGGAAGAAACTCGATGCTCTTCAGGGAGAATCGGCGCTTTCGATTGCCTTGAAGAAGTTGGAAGAAGAGCCAATTCTCGTCAACGGAGTCAGGGTTTTGACTGCGCCTGTTGATGCGCCGGACATAGATACGCTGAGAATTGTGGGGGATGGGCTCAGGGAGAAAATGGGCCGAGGAGTCGCGATCCTTGGCTCTGCTATTTCCGGAAAGATCTCAATAGTGATTGCGGTGACTGACGAGCTTCTCCGCGAAGGCAAGATTACTGCCGGCGAGATTGCCAAGGAGCTCGGGAGCCGTCTGGGCGGCGGTGGTGGTGGCCGTCCTCATCTCGCATTGGCGGGCGGGAAGGACCCGGAAAAACTCGCAGAAGGACTCGAGACGGGACGAAGGCTCGTTGAAGAAAGACTGCGAGCCGGGTGACGGTTACTCTGAGTCGGTGACCGGGTTCAGGCAAGGTGGCCATCGAAAAATGGCGTTGGAGCGAACATGGTGAGATTCTTGGGGTACTCGTCACGGTGGAAAGCGAGCGTCCCCGTTACGGGCGAGTTTGCACTGTCTGAGGCCGAAGGCCGAGTTTGCGAACTCGAGCGAGCGTGCCGGGACGGGTCAAGAATCTACGCCAGGAGCGGAAACGCGCATTTTTCGCCGGTGACGGGCGCCGTGCGGCTGGAGGGAAAGGACATCTCGAAGCGTGATTGACATTCACACACACATTCTTCCATTTGTTGATCCTGACGGACCTCAGTCGCTGGACGGGTCGCTGGTCATGGCCCGCCAGGCGTGGAATGACGGAGTCAAGGTGGCTTTCGGAACGCCGCACATTGTGAGCGACCGGCCCAGGCAAAATGGGAAGAAATGGAAGGAAGCAAGAGATAGACTGGATGAGGCTCTTAGGAACGAGGGAATAAGTCTTGATGTGAGACTCGGCGGAGAAGTCTATTTCACCGAGAAACTCGAGTCATTCCTGGAAGAAAACAATGTCTTTCTTGATGAAGCGCACAGATTCTTCCTGGTTGAGTTCCAATTGACCTCGTTTCCTTCCGGCGCTGAATCAATTCTTTCCAGAGCTGTGAGAAAAGGCATGGTTCCGATTCTCGCCCACATCGAGAGAAACCTGGCCATGTCGAAGAATCGGGTTCCCGTTTGTGATCTTGTTCAGATGGGCTGCCTTACCCAGATAACCGGTGGCAGCCTCCTGGGATACTTTGGGGACACGGCGAAGGAAAAGGCAAAGGAGCTCCTGGGAAATGGACTGGTTCATTTCCTTGCCTCGGATGCACACGACCCGGTGGACAGACCGCCTGTCCTGGCAGCGGCCCTCAAAGAGGCCTCGAAAATCATAGGCGACACGGAGGCGGGAAGACTCGTGCATGAGAATCCAAAATCACTTGTCGATGGCGCATCTCACTTGAGGAGGTGAGGACAATAAAAGGGCTCATCCTGAGCGGCGGAAAAGGTACGAGACTGAGGCCGATAACCCATACCAGCGCAAAGCAGCTTGTTCCGGTTGCGAACAAACCGATTCTGTTCTACGCAATTGAGGCCATAAGGGACGCAGGCATCACTGATATCTACATAGTGGTCGGCGATACGAAGGATGAGATCAAAGCGGCAGTGGGAAACGGTTCTGCCCTTGGGGTGAAGGCAACCTATATCGAACAGGAGGCTCCGCTCGGACTGGCACATGCAGTCAAGATCTCTGAGAAATATCTGGGCAAGGAACCGTTCGTCATGTTTCTCGGAGACAACATCATCAAGGACGGAATCAAGAATTTCGTGGACGAGTTCAGAAGCGAACACCCAAACTGCCAGATACTTCTCGCCAAAGTGCCTAATCCTTCCGAATTCGGAGTGGCGGAGCTTGATGCCGACAGAGTCGTGAGGCTTGTGGAGAAGCCAAAAATCCCGAAGAGCGATCTGGCGCTTGTCGGCGTGTACATGTTTGACAGCACGGTCTTCAAGGCCGTGAATAACATCAAGCCGTCCTGGAGAGGCGAACTCGAGATAACCGATGCAATCCAATATCTCATCGACAAGAAGTTCGTGGTAAGGTCTCACACAATCACGGGGTGGTGGAAGGACACAGGTAAGCTTGAAGATATACTCGAGGCCAACAGAATTGTCCTCATGGCGCTTGAGCCGAGGATCGAAGGCAGTGTTGATTCGAAATCACAGGTAGCAGGAAATGTGGTGATTGGTGAAGGCAGTGAGGTCAAGGAGAGTGTCCTCAGAGGGCCCCTGATAATCGGGAAGAACTCGAAGATTACCGGATCCTATGTCGGGCCTTTCACCTCTATTCATGACAATGTTCTGGTTGAGAACAGCGAGATCGAGCACAGCATTGTGCTCGAAGGCAGCACTATTCTGAATCTCGGCGCCCGGCTTGAGGGAAGTCTCATTGGCAAGAACGTAGTTCTCAAGAAGAATTTCTCCAAACCCCAGGCCTATCGTTTCATGGTGGGGGATTCAAGCCAGGTCGAGGTCTATTGACAAAGCGCAGAGTTCTTGTAACAGGCTGTAAGGGGTTGTTGGGCACTGCCCTTACAAGAATTCTCTCACAAGAGTACGAAGTGATTCCCTGTGACATAGACACGGCAGATGTAACCGATCTGGATTCGTTCGGAGAATTCGCACGGAATGCTTCACCGGACATAATCGTACACTGCGCGGGTTACACGAGAGTTGACGATGCCGAGAAAGAAAAGGAGCTTGCCTTCAAGATAAATGCCTTTGGCACGAAGAATGTTGCGACCGTGGCGACTGAAATGGAAGCCCCGGTTCTCTATGTGAGCACAGACTACGTTTTTGACGGAAGAAAGGGTGCGCCGTACCTGGAATTCGACCGGCCAAATCCAATAAACGTCTACGGCAGCTCCAAGCTGGCCGGAGAAGACTTCGTGAGGAACATCTGCCCGCAAAACTGGATAGTGAGAACTTCCTGGCTCTATGGCACGGGCGGCAAGAACTTTGTCGATACGATGGTGACCCTTTCCGGGAAGGGCAAAGAGATACCGGTTGTGGATGACCAAAGGGGTTCTCCGACACTCGCGGACGACCTTGCCGGTGCAATGATGGTCATACTGAAGAGGAACGAGTTCGGTCTCTATCACGCTACAAATGGCGGGGATTGCTCATGGTACGAATTCGCCAGGGAGATAGTCAGTCTCTGGGGAGGAGACGCTGCTATCGTGAAGCCGATCTCTTCGGCTCAGTCGGACCGGCCGGCGAAGCGCCCGACGAACTCAGTCCTGGAAAATTACCGCCTGCGGCACACACTCGGATTTGAGACCCGGCACTGGAGAGACGCCCTGAAGGACTACTTGAGGGCCAAGAAAGAAGAAGGCTCGTAACAATGGAAAACGGGATATTGTTCACGAAGATCGAGCACTGTAGCGGCTGCCTGTGAAATCAGGAGTGCTGTGCAGCAGCTGGGCCTGGAGATGTCCTTGAACCGACTTTCCGAAAATCTCTGGACTCCCTTCTTGGAGGAGGGAACGACCCCGAAGGGGACGAATTTGCGCTGTCTGAGGCCAGGGGCCGAGTTCGCAAATTCGAGTGAGCGAGTACGGGAAGGATCGACATTTTCGGCAGGAGGGAAAGGATATCTCCCGGAGCTGAGCCCGGGCCGAGGAATCAGCCGCCAGCCGAGCCTGAATCGCGATGCCTGATGTTGCCAACACGCAAGGTGGTACGCAGTCGAAGTGTCGCTGAAAGGAGCATTTCTTGCCGAGAAAGAGCCAGCTAACACGACAGGATGCAGAAAATGCGGTCCTGACCTCCTCCAAGATTATAAGGGAGGTTGGTGAGAAAAACGGGAAGTGGATAATGGACGTCGCGCAGGTGATGGTTCACGCCGTCAATTCGGGGAAGAAGATCCTCTTCTGCGGGAACGGCGGCAGCGCGGCCGATGCTCAGCATCTCGCCGCTGAATTGAGCGGCAAGTTCTATCTCAACAGAGATGCGATCCCGGCGGTCTCTCTCACGACGAATACCTCCATCTTGACTGCAGTCGGAAATGACCTTGGATTTGAGAAGATCTTCTCAAGACAACTTGAAGCGATGGGGGCGAGGGGCGATGTCCTTGTCGCTATAACGACAAGCGGAAAGTCGGAGAACATAATACGGGCGGTTCGCACAGCCAAAAAGAAGGGTCTCAAGACAGTTTGCTTGACGGGGCTCAAAGGAAGGGAGCTCGCGAGGGAATGTGATTTTTCGCTCATCGTTCCTTCGGAAGAGAGCCCGCGAATTCAGGAAGCACACATCACGGTCGGGCATACAATCTGCTGGCTGGTTGAGGCTCAGCTGTTCGGAAAGAAAGGAAAAGGAAAGTGAGAGGAGCCGGCAAGAGAATTTTCGACCTCATCACTGAAATGAGGCCGAGCCAGTGGACTAAGAACCTTGTCGTTTTCGCAGGGCTTATCTTCTCACATGGAGGCGCGACAACTTCACTTCTATTGAGATCGGTGGCCGGATTCTGTCTCTTCTGTCTCCTTTCCGGATCAATCTACATTCTGAACGACGTAGCGGATATCGAAAGAGACAGAGCGCATCCCTGGAAGAAGAAAAGGCCCGTTGCGAGAGGCGATATCTCCAAGAGTTCTGCGGTGTCTTTCTCTCTGCTGATTGCCGCCGTCTCTCTTTGTCTTGCATATCCGCTTGGAAGAAGTTTCTTTTTTGCTGCGGCGGGGTTTGTTGTCCTTAATGGTCTATACAGCCTGATTCTGAGAGGAGTCGTGCTCCTTGACGTTATTGCAATTTCGACGGGGTTCGTTCTCAGAGCTTTGGCCGGAGTCGAGGCCTTGAGAGGAGTCGAACCCGGTATTGAGGTTTCGCCCTGGCTCCTGCTCTGCACTTTCTTTCTTGCGCTCTTTCTTGCTGTCGGAAAGAGGAGGGCTGAGTATGAATTCCTGCTCGAAGGCGCGAGCAATCACAGGCTGACTCTTACAAAATACTCTCCGCGCGTCCTGGATCAAATGATACCGGTTGTCACGGCAAGCACGGTCATATGTTACTCGATCTATACAGTCGCTCCAGGCACAGTGGAGAAATTTCACACCACGGGTCTTCTATACACGGTTCCATTCGTTCTCTTCGGAATATTCAGATATCTCTACCTGGTTTTCGAGAAGGGCAAGGGCGGAAATCCTTCCGAGACCCTTCTCACTGACCTTCCGCTCATAATCGACATTCTTCTCTGGGGTCTGGTAGTAGTCTGGGTAATCTATTTGAGTTAGATACCTCCCATAGCGATCCCATATGACAGAGAAACTCCTGGCTTCTTTTGCGAAGCTCAACCTGTGCCTTGAGGTGGGTCTCCTAAGAAGCGACTCCTACCATGAGATTGAGTCTGTGCTTACGACCATCAGTTTGAAGGACGACGTAATAGTGAAAAAAGCGCTGGGCAAAATCTCCGTCCGCTGTGACTCAGAGAGCGTCCCGGTGGATAAGACGAACATCGCCTGGAAAGCCGCAAGGCTGTTTCTCGAGAAATTCTCACTCAAGGGAGGCGTTGAGATTGAGATAAGGAAAAAGATTCCGGTTGGCTCCGGCATGGGCGGGGGGAGCAGCAACGCCGCCGCGGTACTTAAAGGTATGGCTGAGCTCTGGGGTCTGAACCTGAGCAGACAGATGCTTCTTGGTCTTTCTGCCCTTCTTGGAAGCGACGTCCCGTTTTTTGTCGAGGGAGGCGTGGCGATTGCCAGAGGAAGAGGGGAGAAGTTGAGCCGGCTTGCCGGCCTGCCTGAAATGTGGTTTGCGCTGGTGAATCCAGGGTTTGCGGTATCAACCTCCTGGGCTTACGGCGAAGCCGAAAAAATTGGGTTGACACGTAATGCTGGGTGCAATAACATGTTACTAATCGGGATAGAGCATGGCGATATCGGCCTGATCGCTCGCTGTATCCACAACTCGCTTGAGGACGTGGTCGTGCGGAATTACCCGATTGTAGGACATCTAAAAGAGTTAATGATATCTCTGGGTGCACTCGGGAGCGCCATGAGCGGGAGCGGTCCAACAATATTCGGCGTTTTCAAGACTCAGGAATCTGCTGAAGAGGCTGTTGACAAACTGACAGCCCTCGGGTTATCCGGGTGGGTTGCCAAGCCTGTGTAGGCGGAGAAGTCTGAATCTTTCCGGCCACCCGGAAGTGCGTGATTGGGCACCGCGTTGCGCGTTGCGGTATACCAGGACAGGTGGTGACGACCATATGGAGATCACAGAGGTAAGGATTTCTCTCAGGGAGAAGGACAAGCTCAAAGCTTTTGCGAGCGTCACGCTTGATAACGCATTTGTAATCAGAGGCATGAAGGTCATAGAAGGGAACAGCGGCATGTTTGTGGCAATGCCTAGCCGGAAGAAACCCGACGGTACTTATCAGGACATTGCGCATCCAATCAACAATGAGGCGAGGAGGATGCTGGAAGACAGGGTGCTATCTGAGTACTATCGGGAGTTGGCAAAGGAGAAAAGCGCTCAGCCAACTTCACTCACTGGGAGAGAATAGGAGGCCTGGGCACTCAAGGGAGCCTTCTTAGACACAGCCGACGCCCGGTTAATCCCGAGGCATGAACATAAGAGGTGGCGAAACTCCTTGGATGGGGCGTCGTCAAGCGGTAAGACACAGGAATTTGGATCCTGCATTCGGGGGTTCGAATCCTCCCGCCCCAACCAAATTGAGCGATGAGGAGAGTAGGCTAGATTACGGTTCTTATTATTGTGGCCGGACGGTCTGCTTCCATAATTGTGAAATTGAACCTGGAAATAGGCCGTCCTATTTTTTGAAAATCGAATGAAAATATTCTCTGGAAACGCAAACAAAGACTTGGCACAGGAAGTGTGCCTCGAACTGGGTATCAGTTTGGGCGACGCTGATGTCTCCTGCTTCTCAGACGGGGAGACTACGGTGAAGATAAACGAAAACATCAGAGGCGTTGACGTTTTCGTTTTCCAGTCGACCAATTCTCCCGCCTCAAACCTCATGGAGCTCCTTGTGATGCTGGACGCTGCCAAAAGGGCGTCTGCCAGGCGGGTCACCGCTGTGATTCCTTATTTCGGCTATGCGCGACAGGACAGGAAAGACCAGCCGAGAGTCTCGATCACTGCCAAACTGGTAGCGAATGTGATTGCGACTGCCGGGGCTGACAGGGTTCTTACAATGGATCTTCACGCACCCCAGATTCAGGGATTCTTCGATATTCCTTTTGATCACATCTATGCTGCCCCTGTTCTCATCGACTACTTCAAGAACAAGGGGGTTCAAGATCTGGTCGTGCTCGCTCCTGATATCGGAAGTGTCAAGATGGCCAGAGGATTTGCGAAAAGGCTTGGTGCATCACTTGCCATAGTGGACAAAAGAAGACCGGCTCCCAATGAGGCGGAGATCATGCATCTCATAGGCGATGTTAAGGACAAGAGGGTCGTCATAATAGATGATATTGTTGATACCGCCGGGACTCTGACCCAGGCGGCACGAGTGATAGCCGATAATGGGGCGATGGAGGTCTTTGCCGGCTGCACTCATGCGGTTCTTTCGAATGATGCGATTAAGAAGATCAGAGACTGTCCCATTAAGGAGCTTGTCACTACAAACACGATACACCACGATGCAAGTGGGCTAGACAAGAAAATGAAGACGCTTTCGGTTGCGAAGCTGCTTGCGGAGGCGGTAAAGAGAATCCACGAAGAGAGATCATTGAGCAGCTTGTTTGTCTGAGCAAGAACTAACCCTTGTGCTTTCTTAAGGAGGTTTTCCCATGCCCGTGTTTTCGCTTGAGTGTGAGGTAAGGACCAAGGTTGGTACCGGAGAATCAAGAAGGTTGAGAAGGTCTGGATTTTTCCCTGCCGTGGTCTACGGGCAGGGAGATGCTCCCATGCCGCTCCTGGTCTCGAAGGAGACACTTTTCTCGGTGTTGAAAGTTTCCGGCGGGAGCAATGTTCTGGTCGATCTCAAGATCTCAGGCCAGAAGAAATCGGAGATTAAGACCATAATAAGGGAGCTTCAAAGAGATCCTGTGACCGGGGGTATTCTCCACATCGATTTCCAGCACATCTCCCTCACCAGTGAGATAGTTGTCGAGGTTCCTGTTGTCTTGACCGGAGTTCCTGTCGGCGTCACCGAGCACGGGGGCATTCTCGAGCACATTTTGAGAACGGTTCAGGTCGAGTGCCTGCCGACGGACATTCCCGAGAAACTGGAAATAAATGTCTCGGCTCTTGGGGTCGGAGACTCCATCCATGTTGGGGACATTACGATAGTAAACGGCAAGATCCTTACAGATCTTGAATCAGCACTGGCTACCGTTGTGCCGCCGACTGTCTTTGAAGAGGTGAAAGTCGAAGCTGCTCCTCAGGAGCCTGAACTTATTGCAAAGGCTGAAGAAGAAGAAGTGCCTGAAGAGAAAGAAGAGGGAAAAGAAGCAGAAGAGGAAAAGTAGATTCTTGAGAGCAGTCATAGGGCTTGGAAACCCTGGAAAGAGGTACAGGAAGACCAGGCACAATCTTGGATTCAGGGTTGTCGACATGGTGCAGTCCGGATTCGACGGGGTGGTTGGGGAGGTAAGGGGGATGTACTGGGCAAAGACATCCGATTCGGCTCAAGATAGATTCTTCTTTGTCAAACCGCTTGCCTTCATGAACAGGAGCGGCCCGGCAGTCCGGGAGTTTGTTGAGGAGCATGGGCTGGTATCGGGAGAGCTCCTCGTTGTCTGTGATGATATCTACCTTGCGCTCGGGAAGGCGAGGCTGCGCAGGAAGGGAAGCTCTGGCGGTCACAAAGGGCTTGAATCCATCATAGAGTCTCTCGGAACGAAGGAATTCCCGAGGTTGAGGATTGGAATAGGCCCTGTTGATGGAGACGCTGACCTGGTGGAATTTGTCCTCTCCGAGTTCACCGACGATGAGGAAAACACTCTTGAGGGGGTTCTGGGGGCTGCATCGGGCTCTGTTGTTGCTTTTCTCGAAAAAGGCTTGGACACCGCGGTTGACCGCTTGAATGAGTCACTGACTGTACCAGGCAAAAAGGGGGTGATTGACTAGTGAAAGACTATGAGACTGTCATCATCTTAAGTCCCAATCTGGACGAGAAAGACCTGGACGAAGAGATGGAGAAGGTGACGGGCACGATAACGTCCTTCGGGGGCGAGGTGAAGGAAGTGGAGAAGTGGGGTAAGAGACGATTCGCCTACGAGATCAAGAGGCACAAAGAAGGCAATTATGCCCTCATGAAGTTCAAGAGTCCACCATCGGCCTTGACGGAACTTGACAGGAGGCTCAAGCTGAATGAACGGGTTCTCAGACACTTGACATTGTTGAGCGTATCTCTCCCTCCATCGGAGGAGAAGAAGAGTGCGAACGCGAATGACCGTGTCTAAGATGGGATTCTGACAAGCTGTATCTGGAAGCGGGGGGGATGTTGGGAGGAGGAGAATATGATGACCGATGTGAAATTAGCTTCAATAAACAGAGTCTTTATTTGTGGAAGACTTACAAGAGATCCCGAGCTGAGATTCACGCCTTCTGGAGCACCGGTTGGAACATTTGCCATTGCCTCCAACAGACGGTTCAAGAATCAGAGCGGAGAATGGAAGGAAGAAGTCTGCTACGTGAACGTTGTCACCTGGGGAAAGCTCGCAGAGAGAGCCGGCGAGGCCCTGAAAAAAGGAAGTGCAGTGTATGTTGAAGGACGGCTGAGAAGCCGGTCGTGGAACCAGCCCGATGGGTTGAAGAAAAGTGTCATAGAGGTGGTGGCAGATAGAGTACAATTTCTTGACAGGGACAAAAGAAAGGAAGATGAGACGGCTCCCGCTCCCGATCTCGAAGCCGGAAAAGAAGAGCCTGAGGAATCGGATGAGGAGCTGCCATTCTAGAACCGCACAATTCAAACACTAACCGGACGGAGGCAATTTGAGAGTCAGGGAGAAAACCGAGAAGACCGAGAAGGTAGTAAGAAAGAAGGCATGCAAGCTCTGTATCGAGAAAATTGATCGAATCTACTACACTGATGAAGATCGACTTTCCAGATTCATATCTGACAGAGGAAAAATAGTCCCGAGAAGGATCACGGGCACCTGTGCCAGGCATCAGAATCAGATAAGGGCTGCTGTCAAAAGGGCGCGGATGCTTGCCCTGCTGCCTTTCACGGGCGACCACCACAGGTGAGTTCTCAGGGGCCCTGGGCATCCTGACTCCTCACTTTGCCGGGACGCCTTGCAGGTTTCTCGTATGCAGACTATCCTTTGAGAGAACCGAATTCGCCGAACTTCGGAACAGTCCTGGTGTATGAATTGCAGTCTCATATCGCAAGACGTGGAAAGTGTCGTCGAGCTTGTCAGGAAACAGTCTTCAAAAAGGAGCGGTAGATGGAAGTTGTTCTTCTTGAAAAGGTGCAGGGCCTCGGAGAAAGAGGCGATGTCGTCAAGGTTGCTGAAGGATACGCAAGGAACTATCTGATTCCCCTAAAGAAGGCGATAGTTGCAGGCGAGAAGAGCCGTGGCGTTCTTGATGAGCAAGAGAGAATGTTCAAGAAGAGAAGAGAGAAAGAGCTTAGGGAGGCCGGCGTGCTTGCCGCCGAACTAGAGAGTGTTTCCTGCACGATTCCCATGCAGTCCGGCGAAGACGACCGGCTGTTCGGGTCTGTTACCGCCCAGGATATCAGCGAATCTCTCGAGAAACAGGGATACAAAGTCGACAAAAGGAAGATTGTTCTTGACGAACCGCTCAAGGCACTTGGAGTGTATTCAGTCCCTATAAAGGTCTGTCCGGAAGTCGAGGCAGTAGTGAAAGTCTGGGTTGTCAAAGAATAGGTTCTCACGGAAAGGAGTCAGGGCACAATGAGATACGCGTCTATTGCTGTTCTCTTTCTCCTGGTAGCGGTTCATTCGTTGTACGCCAAGGAGGAGGCAGGCGTAAAGCCCGGGAGCAAGAGCCCGGTCGTTCTGGCGATAGTCAACGGAGTGCCGATAACCAGTGCCGACCTTGATGCGGAAATTGAACAATACGGGCAGAAAGACCGTATAAGACTGGACTCACCCAGTTCAAAAAGGGTCATTCTTGACAGGCTTGTTGACGACTGGTTGTGGCTGAAGGCAGCGAACGATTCCGGCCTGAGAAATGACCCGGAGTTCCTGAAGAGGATGAAAATCGGGGAGAGGCGAGTCCTTCTGAGCCTCTTCTACGAGAAAGAGATAGTGGGAGGGGCCGCGCCCTCTGACGAAGAAGTGAAGAAATACTACGACGAACATCTCAAGAACTATGAACTGAAAGAGAGGGTGTATCTGAAACACATGGTCCTCCCGACCGAGCAAGAAGCGCTTGCCGTCAAGAAGGCGCTGGATGCCGGCGGGAGTTTTGAAAAACTTGCCAAGGAGAAGTCAACTGACCAAGCCACCAAGGACAACGGTGGAAGGGTTGGCTTTGTGATGAAGGGGATGGCCGTCAAACTTCTCGGCAGTGCTTCGGACACGTTGGTGACTGAAGCCCTTCAGCTGGAAGTGGGCAAGGCAAGCAAGGTGATCAGAACCAGCAAGGGCTTTGAAATTCTTGAGATTGACTCCAAAGAGAATGCACGCACGAAGACGCTGGATGAGGTCCGGTCTCAGATAAGAGAGAATCTCCAGGGAAAGAGGACGTCGCAACTGCAAAATGAGATATATGAGGAGCTCAAGAAAAATGCCAAGGTGGAAGTAAACGAGGAAGCGCTTATAAACTATCTTGCTGAGAAAATGACTCCCCCGGAGCTCTTCGATGCCGCTCAGAAGGCGTCGACTCCGTTCGAACGCATCAAATACTATCAGAGAATAGTCACGGCTTTCCCGGATAGCGCCCAAGCCCCTCAAGCTCAATTCATGATTGGGTTCACCTATTCCGAAGAACTGGGTGACTACGCAAATGCCGAGACCAGTTTTGATGCAATGCTCAGGAGATACCCTAAGTCCGACCTGATTCCTTCGGCGAAGTGGATGATGAAGAATATGAAGGAAAGCAGGCCCAAGCTGAAAGGTCTTGAGGATGTCAAGAAAGCGTCGAAAGAAAAGCCAGACGAGCCCAAGGGCGGTAAGAAGAAGGAAGACAAGAAGAAATGAATGCTCGCTACAGGTCTCACCCTGACACATAGAATGGCCCGGTGGAGTTTGCGGGGAGGCTCACGTGCTGATTGAAGTCGGGATTGGCGGACTCGCGATTGACGAGAAAAGCAAGAGTCCCGTTGTCCTTCTGCAGGAAGTCGGCGGAGAGAGATACCTTCACATCTGGATTGGGCCGGCCGAAGCAAGTGCAATCGCGATGGAGCTGGCAGGCAGGAAGTTCCAGAGGCCGCTTACTCATGATCTGATGGCAATGATTGTTGAGGGACTCAAGGCCCACGTTTCGAAAGTTGTTATCTCGGAGCTCAAGGATAATACTTTCTTCGCGAAGATCATCCTCGACAGGCAATCAGAGAATGTGGCGGTTGATGCAAGACCGAGCGATTCAATAGCCCTGGCATTGAGGACTCACTCGCCTATCTACGTTGCCGAGGAGTTGCTGAACGGTCAGGGGAAGGTTGGTACAGAGAAAACGAAGGAAGAGCGTGAGGCGGAGAGGGCTGAAGAGCTGAGAAGGTTCCTCGAAAAAATGAATCCGGAGGATTTCGGAAAGTTCTTCTGAACCGGCGTAACGTCCAGGAGACAGGACGCTTCAGGGATTCGCGCCGGTTTTCTGCAGGGTGAGTTTCAATCCGGAAAAGATCAGAAAAGCCTCGAGTTCAAGATTCTTCTTCTTGTCAAGAAAGACCCTATCTGCCGCTCCCGACACGTTGAAAAACCTGATGATTACTGCCGGAGCACTTGTCTGCTGGATAGTATACCCGGGATATTCGAATACTCCGATCTTCCGACCGAGACTATCTGAGAACGCCCCTGCGACGGATGATGCAAGCATTCTTCCGGCAGCACTGCCGGGATAGTAGAAACTCCCCGTCTTAGATATCCCAATCCCGCTGTGAGAGATTTGTATGAAGAAATCCGCTCCGGCAGTTTCGGCAAACATGACTCGCTCAGCAGCCGATGGAGACGTGTGTTCGTCCCTTGTCAGGAAGGCCTGACCTCCTGCATCAGTGATCAAGGCAGCGAGGCGCCTGGAGACCTCCAGATTGAGCCTGGGAGACAGGGCCAGAATCTTCGGATTGCCTTCATCCGGTTCAAGGCTTTCCGGGTCTATGACAATCCGTTTGCCCTGGAATATGCCGTCAAAGAGAGGATTGACGGAGACTTGAACCCCCGAATCACCTGCCCCTGAAGCTGTCCGGATAGATTGCTCGTACCCTTCCTTGAAAATTCTCGTGACGGAATCTCCTTTCGAAAAGCAGATCGCAGCGAAGAAACCGTCCCTGTTCGTCTCGGTGTATGTCTGTCCCGCGATTTCCACTCTTGCCGATCGAATTGGGAGACCGGACCTTGAGTCCTTGATGAATCCGGTAAGCCAGCACGTGTCACCGCCGGCAGTGCTGCAGGTGATCGAATCCCTCACGGTTCCCGTCTGGGCCTGAGCAGAAACTGCGCCTCCACTATTTGAAGAGTATGAAAATGCTTCGCCGCCTACTGTCCGGCTTTGATTCCGAAAGGATGCGGCTCCCCGGTAAGAGAAGAGCACAACCGTACTGTCAGCCACAGGCCTTCCATACATATCCTGCACATACGCCTTGAGGCAAAGTGCTGCCCCGGTTTTTTCACACGCGACAGGAGGGGTGGATGAAAGAACGATCTTTGCAGGCTCGCAGCCAACCTTGAATCTCTGCCTGAAAGGCTTCGAGCTGTTTCCATTCATGTTTCTTATGGAAGCTTGAAGTTCCCGGTTCCCATTCGGAAGCGCCTCTTTCGGCCTAACCGAAATCCTCCAGGTTTCTCTGTCGATCCGGCACTCTGTTTCTCTTCCATCTATTTTCACGGACAGTGTGGACCAGTCGGGATCAGCTTCTTCGGCGCCAGCCCTCAGTCCGATCGCTATTTCCGGGAGTGGAGTGGTGAAAACTGTACCGCGGTCCACATCAGAGAAGAAGCACGGAACTCCCTTTGAGAAATACTCGACGAGGCCGAGAAAATAAGCTTCCGCCTCCATTTTCTGCTTTTCCGAAAGCACCAATCGCTTTTCCACCAGAGGATTTGTAAGATACGAAGGTTCGCCTAGAACTGCCGGAGAGCTGGAATTCCTGAGGACAAAGTAATTCCCGGGCATGACTCTGGCTTCCCCTATTCCAAGATTTGCGGAAAGGTGCTTTGCGATGCACTTCGCAAGGTCAAGAGACGGGCCGCTATCAAGAAGCCTGTAATAGACCTGACTTTCGTTTGTCTTCTTTCCAACGTCGGAGTTGTGGTGAATTGATAGGAAGATATCGGGAGAGAAGTCGTTCGCGATCTTCGACCTCAGAGAGAGGTCATTCTTGAGGATCGCTTCTTTGTCTCCTACGAAGTCTTTGTCCGAACTTCTGGTGAGAATCACGTCTGCGCCGCTGTCTTTCAGAAGTCCCCACAGATAGAGCGCAACCCCAAGGTTGACGTCCGATTCCTTAATGCCTTTTACGCCGCGGGCCCCGAAATATCTTCCCCCATGCCCAGGGTCTATGACGATCTTCCTGCCTTTCAATGCGGAGGTGTCAAGTCCCTTGATGGACTCTGCGAGTCTCTCATAGGGTCTGCCCGTGGGGCCTTTCGGCAGGAGGGCGCAGCCGCTGAAGAGGAGAATCACGGTGACGAAAATCAGAAACGCGGAGGCAACTGTCTTAACCATTAGTTTGTGAAACGAAGGTCCTGCTAAGTGAAGAGTCCCTTTATCCTTGATAAGACGGATTTCATCTTGAGCCTTGCTATCGCGTGCGATGGGTCAAGTTCCTTCGGGCAGACGTTCTGGCAGTTGAAAACCGTATGGCATCTGAAAACACCATTTGCCTGGCTGATTATCGCAAGTCTTTCTTTCGTCGCGATGTCCCTTGAATCCTCAACGAATCTAAGCGTCTTCATGAAGGCATGAGGCCCCAGATACTCGGGATTTGTGGCCGAGAATGGACACGAACCATAGCACGCTCCACATAGGGTGCAGTCCACGACATCATCAATCTTCTTCCGCTGCGATGGAGTCTGAAGGATCTCCTTTTCGGGAAGCGGCTCACTCGGGATGAGATAAGGTTTTATTCTCTCGTAGTTCTCAAAGTACGGCTTCATGTCAACAACGAGATCTTTGAGAATCGGCAGATGCGAGAGCGGCCTCACCGTGACCCTGGACGAGCGGAGTGCCTCTATCTGCGTTCTGCAGGCCAGGCGGTATTCTCCGTTTATGTGCATCGCGCACGAACCGCACACTGCTGCCCTGCAAGCCGCCCTGAACGCAACCGTCGAATCAAGATTCTCCGAGATGTAGATAAGCCCCTGAAGAACCGTCATACTCTTGACCACGGGGACCTGGAAGTAGTCAAAGTACGGTTCCTTCTTGGCATCGGGATCGTACCTAAACACTTTGAACTCGACGACCATTAGTACTTTCTTTCCTCCGGCTTGAAACGGGTTATTGTCACGTTCTTGTAAGAGAAGGCCGGCCCATCCGGAGAATGCCTTGCAACGGTGTGCTTCAGCCATTCGGCATCGTTTCTTGTTTTATGGTCCGTCCTGGAATGCGAGCCCCGGCTCTCTGTTCTCTTTATCGCGCCCTCGGCTATGAGAAGCGCGATGTCCAGATTCCCTTCGAGTTCTCTCATCCAGACATAATCATAGTTGAACACTCTCGTTCTCGAAATTGCCCTGGTCTTCTCAAGGGCCTGGAGCAGTCTCTTGATCTCGTCTCTACCTTCAACCATTTCCTTTTGATTCCTGAATATTCCGAACTTATCCTTCATGGTGACGGCGAGGCGGTTCTTGATTTCGTAGGGATTCTCCTTACCGTTTCTTTTCTTCAGAAGCTCAATCCTGTCCTCTTCTGCTGAGAGCGCATCCTGCAGGCTGTCCTTGTCATTGGGGTGCTGGTTCATTCCAACGTATTCAGATGCCTTCTTTCCAGAACGGGCGCCGAAGACAAGCGTTTCAAGCAGGGAATTTCCGCCAAGGCGATTTGCCCCGTGGGCGCTCACGCAAGCGCACTCACCTGCCGCAAAGAACCCTTTGAGCTCAGTCTCACCATCAACATTCGTGTCTGTGCCGCCCATTGTGTAGTGCATTCCGGGCTGGACGGGAATCGGCGACTTGATCGGATCTACACCTGCAAAATCCATACAGAGGTCTCTTATTCCCGGAAGTTTCTCTTCTATCTTTTGCCTCCCGAGATGCCGCAGATCAAGATGCACATATGCATTTTCAAAACCTCTTCCTTCGTTTACCTCGGTCTGGATGGACCTCGAAACGATATCGCGGGGAGCCAGCTCCATCACTCTTTCGGAAACGTAGTTCTTCATGAACCGCTCGCCCTTGTTGTTGAGAAGGAATCCCCCTTCGCCGCGCGCACCCTCTGTCACGAGGATGTTTGTGCCGTAGAGCGAGGTCGGATGGAACTGAACAAACTCCATGTCTTTGACCGGAACGCCGGCCCAGTAGGGGATTGCGACTCCCAGGCCTGTAGATATAAGCGCATTCGTGCTGTTTGAATAGATTCTCCCTGAGCCGCCGGTTGCAAATATGACGGCCTTAGCCCCAAGAGCGGCGATCTCTCCTGTTTTCAGATCCGTGGCTATGATACCCGAGACAACATCACCCCTCTGCACCAGCCTCGAGACCATCAATTCGCAATAAACCTTTATTCTGAGCCGCGTGGCCTGTTCAAAAAGAGTCTGGAGAAGATAGTGCCCGGTCCTGTCGGCTCCGTAGCAAGTTCTCGGGAAGCCGCCTCCGCCGAAAGGTCTTTGTGCAATCTTTCCCTCTTCTGTCCTCGAGAACGGGCAGCCCCAATGCTCCATCTCGTAGATTCTTTGGGCGGCCTCGCCTGTCATTATCTCGGCAGCATCCTGGTCAGCAAGGAAGTCGGAGCCTTTTATCGTGTCATAAGCGTGGAGTTCCGGACTGTCGTTCTTTCCATCGGGGTGGTTCCCGAGGGGCGCGTTTACGCCGCCCTGTGCAGCGCCCGAATGTGACCTCACGGGGTGCACCTTGGAAACAACTGCGACATCAACACCCAGAAACGCGCACTCAACTGCAGCCCTTAGGCCTGCGAGCCCGCCTCCAACAACCAGGACATCGTGAGATACCAAGAATCCTCCCCTAGGATGTTGCCTCTAGAATCCTCGGAACGATAGTGGCAACAATGAAAACCATAAGAACTATGAAGAGAACTACCCACGCCCAGAACATTGCCTTCTGCCTCTTGGTCAGAAAGAAGAAATCGGCAATAGTCACCCTGAGTCCGTTGAGCCCGTGGACCACGACACTCGCAAGAAGAAAGATCTCGAGACCGTGAAAGAGTGGAGTCTGAACCTTGTCAAGTCTCGCATTGAAAACGCTTTCTCCGCCTCTTGCTGAGCTCAGAACCCACATATGGAGGAAGAGATAGAGAAGAAGGGCAAGGCCTGTCACTCTGTGCAAGAGCCAAGCCCAGCTCCCAACATGTGCGTTGAGCCTCATGTCCGCGATGACCTGCTTTATCACTTTGCCGGCGCTTGGCATCCCGCTCCTTTTCAGTACTGAAAGAAAGAAGAAAACGAAACAAAGGCGAATGCGGAAAGCAGTGCACCCAGAGACCAGAAGACGAAGAGCGCAAACTTGCTCTTCCCGATGCCGGTCCAGTAGTCGGTGAGAATGGTCCACAGTCCGTTCATTCCATGGAAGACTACAACCGGGATGAACGCTATGTAGTAGGCCTTCCAGAGTCCGCTTTCTTCAAGCCTCGCGGTGACGGTGGCAAAATCAATGTGCGGGTTGTTTCCGAAATGGATCACCCTGATATGAACAAAAAGGGTGTACGCGAGAAAAAGTCCTGTCAGTCTCTGGAAAAACCAGGAGAAAGGACTCCTCAGTCCCTGCCTTGCAGCAAATGAGAAGGGCAAACTTCCCTCCAGGCCGATGACATCGCTGACAAAAACGATGTCGTGGCAGGTTATCACGACCCGTCAATTCATGCAAGCGAAAAATTGATGGGTCGTGGCTCATTGCTCTCAAAACTGTGTTGACCCAATACCCTGGCTGTGATAGCTTGTGGCGCACTCGCTTCCATTGCGCATAGCAGTCGGAAACAAGGCAATCATTGTTCATTTTGCGTGCGTGACATGCTGTCGCTCGAATGGCGGATGTCCTGTTCAAGACGGAGGAGAAGATGAGACCAAGCAAGAAAGCAGTGTTGGCTTTGTTCTGTGCCCTATCGCTCGTTGTCTGCGCATGCGCTGAGAAGGCTGATGTCATAAAGATCGGTGAATATGGCTCGCTCACGGGCACCACGGCCACGTTCGGAAAATCGACGGACAACGGGATTCAGATGGCCATCGAGGAGATAAATAGTGCAGGCGGAATTGGCGGCAAGAAACTCCTTGTCATTGTCGAAGACGACCAGGGGAAGCCGGAGGAAGCAAATACTGCTGTGACGAAGCTTGTCAATCAGGACAGAGTGGCTGCGGTACTCGGCGAAGTCGCGAGTTCCAGAAGCCTTGCCGGTGCGCCGGTTTGTCAGAAGGCAGGAGTGCCGATGATCACGCCTTCTTCAACAAATCCGAAGGTGACGCAGGTCGGAGACTACATCTTCAGGGTGTGTTTCATCGATCCTTTTCAGGGAACCGTGATGGCGAAATTCGCGAGGGACACACTCAATCTCAAGAAGGCAGCCATTCTCAAAGACATAAAGAACGATTACAGCGTGGGACTTGCCGACTTCTTTGCCGGAGCATTCGAAAAACTCGGCGGCACCATAGTCGGTGATGAATCGTACAGCGAAGGCGATATCGACTTCAAGGCCCAACTTACCTCGTTAAGGGCAAAGAAGCCTGATGTGCTTTTCATCCCGGGCTACTACACCGAAGTCGGACTGATAGCAAAACAGGCAAGGGACCTGAACTTCAACGTTCCTCTCCTCGGCGGCGATGGCTGGAGCTCGCCCAAGCTCACGGAGATTGGAGGGGAAGCGCTTCAGAACTCGTACTACAGCGATCACTATTCGGTTGAAGACCAGAATCCAGTCGTGCAGCAGTTCGCAAAGCTCTATCAGGACAAGTACCACGAGGTACCGAGAGATGGAATCGCCGCCCTTGCCTATGATGCGGCAAAGATTCTTGCCCAGGCGATGAAGACCCTCTCGCCTGAAGACCTTGACAATCTGACGAAAAGCGGAAAAACACAGCAGGATGCGCAGAAGAAACTGAGGGATGCTATTGCCTCAACCAAAGACTTCCAGGGAGTGACAGGAACAATATCTTTGGATGAGAACAGAAACGCGGTGAAACCCGCCGTTATCCTGAAATACGAGAATGGAGTTTACAGGTATCTAACTAGAATTTCTCCCTGACACTCTTCTGCCTTGCAAGAGTTCCTACAGCAGCTCGTAAACGGAATAACCTGGGGCAGCATATATGCCCTCATAGCCCTCGGCTACACTATGGTTTATGGCATCCTCAGGCTCATAAACTTTGCCCACGGGGATGTCTACATGGTTGGAGCTTTTGCCGGCTATTATGCCGCTCGCTGGCTAAGAGACTCCTCGCCGTTGACCGCGGTTATCGTGCTTCTCTTTGCAATGGCATCCTGCACTGTTCTTGGAATTGTGATTGAGAGGGGTGCATACAAGCCGGTCAGGCGTTCTCCCAGGCTAACAGCTCTCATTACGGCAATAGGTGTTTCCCTCTTGCTTGAGAATGCCGGTCTGCTCGTCTTCGGGGCCGATCCAAAGTTCTTCCCGCAAGTAATTCCCTTGAAGCAGATCACGACACTCTCCGGGGTCATTGTTGGGAACCACCAGCTCATAGTGCTCGGAGTCTCCATTACTCTCATGGCACTCCTTCAACTTGTGGTGCTTAAGACGAAGGTAGGGAAGGCAATGAGGGCCGTCTCATTTGACAGGGACACAGCCAGCCTGATGGGAATTGCGACGAACAACATAATCACATTCACATTCGCGATAGGGTCGGCTCTTGCTGCTGCCGCAGGCGTTCTCGTCGCCCTCAGCAATCCAAAGATTGACCCGTTGATGGGCATTATGCCTGGGCTCAAGGCATTTGTTGCCGCAGTGTTGGGCGGGATAGGCAACATACCGGGTGCGATGCTGGGCGGACTTGTCCTGGGAACTGCAGAGGTCATGGTGGTCGGTTATCTGTCTTCAACGTACCGGGACGCCATTGCATTCGGAATCCTGATCCTGATTCTGCTCCTGAGGCCATCCGGAATTCTCGGCAGTCACGTGATGGAGAAAGTCTAAATGCGCAGCCAAACAATTAGAGCTGTGAAGTTCCTCGGCTGCCTGCTTGCCCTTTATCTCATGAATGCGATTTTTCCCGTTGCGCTAAACCCCTACATTTTCCAGATGATTATTCTCTCCGGCGTGAACATCATACTTGCCGTAAGTCTTAATCTGGTAAACGGATTCACGGGTCAGTTCTCGATCGGGCATGCCGGCTTCATGGCGATCGGCGGCTACCTTTCCAGCGCCGTTACCTACTACAAGGGCCAGTCAATCGTAAATCTGCTTGTTGCCTTAGGTATCCCTCACGGCGGCGCCATCACCATACTGCTGTTAATTGCGCTTGTGCTCGGAGGACTCTTCAGCGCATTTGCAGGACTTCTCGTGGGGCTTCCATCCCTGAGACTGAGGGGTGACTACCTGGCAATTGTCACTTTGGGATTCGGTGAAATAATAAGAGTCTGCATTCTGAACATTAATGTGGTCGGCGGAGCAAGAGGCTTCACTGATATTCCCAAACTCACAAACTTCTTCTGGGTCTATTTCTGGGTATTACTGACAGTCGTGACCGTGTGGAACATCATGAGCTCGAGTCACGGGAGGGCATTCCTCGCGGTAAGAGAGGATGAAATCGCTGCCGAGGCTCTCGGGATAAACACCACAAAATACAAAGTCACTGCCTTTGTCATTGGCGCTTTCTTCGCAGGAGTATCGGGAGGTCTTTTTGCGCATTATCTCCAATATCTCCACACGAACAGCTTCACGTTCATGAAATCGATTGAGGTCATTGTCATGATCGTGCTTGGAGGATTGGGCAGCATTACAGGTTCTGTTCTTGCGGCGATATTTCTCACGATACTGCCTGAAGTGCTGCGCCCGGTGAAAGAATTCCGCATGGTGATTTACTCGTTCTTCCTCATCGTCCTTATGATCACCAGGCCCCAGGGCATATTCGGCATGAGGGAGCTCACCTTGTCGTGGATAAGAGAGAAGCTCTTCTTCAGGAAGAAACCGGTTCACATTGATTCGAATTGACGAATTGATTCATGTAGCACGCCCGGAGACTCGTTTGCCGCATTCCTTTCATCCGGTCACAGTGGGTGTGACGGCCTCTAGACGGGGCAGGCCCAATTGCTCGAAATAGAAAAATGCACAATGATGTTCGGGGGCTTGAAAGCCGTCTCCGAGCTTGATTTTGAAGTCAAATGCCGTGAGCTGGTGGGACTGATCGGCCCCAACGGCGCCGGAAAAACGACGGTCTTCAATCTGATCACCGGCATAAACAATCCTACCTCCGGAGAAATAAGATTTGAGGGGAAGCTCATAAACGGGATGCATTCGTTTGACATAGCCGCCTTGGGCGTGGGAAGGACTTTCCAGAGCACACGGCTGTTTGGCGCGCTGAGTGTTCTCGATAATGTAAAGACCGCGTGTCATCTCCACGCAAAGTCCAATCTCCTCAGTGCTGTTCTCCGCACCGGGCGTTTTCTCGACGATGAAAAGGAAATCGAGGAACGTTCGCTCAGGCTTCTTCAGGCCTTTGGACTTTCTGACCTGCGGGATGTGAGGTCAAATATGCTTCCTTATGGGCGCCAGAGGCGGCTCGAAATTGCGAGAGCATTGGCGACGGAGCCGAAGCTCCTCCTTCTCGATGAGCCTGCAGCCGGGATGAATCCCCAGGAGACTGAGGATTTGATGCGCCTGATTGTGAGAATAAGGGACGAATTCAATCTCGCGATTTTCCTCATCGAGCATGATATGAAAGTAGTGATGGGAATTTGCGAAAGAGTGGGCGTTCTCGACTACGGCGTCAAGATCGCTGAGGGACCACCAGAAGAGATTAGAAGGAATCCGAAAGTCATTGAGGCCTATCTGGGTGAGGATTCGGGAGCTCGCTGATGCTCGAAATAGAGAAGCTCGAAGTCTTCTACGGAGCGATCCACGCAATAAAGGGGATCACGGTTTCGGCTCCTGAGGGAAAGATTGTCACTCTCATAGGAGCAAACGGTGCAGGGAAAAGCACGCTTCTGAGGACAATCTCCGGACTCGTACGTCCGAAGAGTGGGAGCATCAAGCTCGATGGGAAGGAAATAAGTTCCAAAGAGCCGCACCATATCGTAAAGCTCGGGGTTTCACAAGTCCCGGAAGGCAGGCACGTTTTTGCAAACCTGAGCGTAATGAATAATCTTGAGCTGGGCGCATATCTCAGGAAGGATCGTAATGAGACGAGGAAGGACCTGGAGAGAGTCTTCTCGCTTTTCCCGCGGCTAAAGGAAAGGCAGAAACAAAGGGCCGGCACATTGAGCGGAGGAGAGCAGCAGATGCTTGCCATGGGAAGAGCTCTCATGTCGCATCCGCGGATACTGCTCATGGATGAGCCGTCGCTTGGACTCGCTCCGCTTCTGGTCAAAGAGATTTTCGCCACAATCAGGGAAATAAATGAGCAAGGAACTACGATCCTCCTTGTAGAGCAGAACGCACACATGGCCTTGAGCACTGCCCACGAGGCATATGTGCTCGAAACCGGGAGAGTAGTCCTCCACGATAAGGCGTCAGCTCTCCTGCAGAACGAAGCAGTGAAGAAAGCCTACCTCGGCGGCTAATCCGGGGACACTCTGCCCAATTCCGGAGCAGTCTCACGTGGGCAGAAGGCCTCTCCCATTTGGGGAGAGGATTGGGGTGAGGGGGAATTCGCGGACCAAGTCAAGGCGGCTGCCGCTCTTTGGAGGATGTCTCCCTAAGCAGTTCCTGCTTGCGGAAGGCTACCAGAAGGGTCCTATCTCACGACGACTGACTTTCTTGTCTTGACGATCCCATTTGCCTCAAGTCTGATGAGATAAACTCCTGAGGCAATGTTCCTGCCTTCTTTGTCCCTTCCATCCCAATAGATGTGATAGAGTCCGGGGCCCTTTTCACCAAGAAAGAGATTCCTCACAAGATTCCCCTTCACATCGAAGCAGCTTAGTGAAACCCGCGAATGCTTCGGGACGGCGAAGCTAATCTTCGTAGAGGAAAGGAGTGGGTTGGGAAACGGAGCTAAAAGGAAAAGGTCTCCCGGCAAGGAACCCTGACTTCCCTTGAATGGTCCATAGAGACGCTCTGTTCCTTCTCTTGTTCTCACCCGCAGCCAGTAGGTCGCTGTCGGGAGGTCTCTTCCGTCTTTGTCTAGGAGGGAATAGCGTCTTGTTGGGTTGGCCTCAAGCGTTGCAACTGCTACGGGAGTGCCATTCTCGTCGCACGACCTAAGAACACTGATTGACGACTCATCAAAAGGACCAGAAAGCTGGAACTCCACCAGCCTTCCCGCGGTCGTCACCTTGTCGCCAAAAGAAGAGACAGATACGCTGGTGAAGTCCTCCCATGTCCCCTGTTTTCCCCACACCCTCAAAGAATGGAACCTATCGAAGGTCATCCTTGACCAGACAAGAAGAAGAGAGCCATTGGGAACCCGACAGAGGCTTGGCCAGAGGTCGAGAAGGCTGGTCGAAACAAGTTGAGTTCCTGAGTCCGTCACGGTTCCATCTTCAGAGACCTTTGCCCCTCGGACAAGAGTATTGCCGCCAAGCGTATCCTGCCAGGTCACAATGAAACTCGTACCGTCAAAGGTTACAGTCGGGTATGCATAGAATATGCGAGAGATCCCAGTCTTCGGGAGACCGGTGGCAATAGTGATCGGAATCTGATCCAACGGTTGGCCCGCCCTCGAGAATCTAATCCCCTTTATGTCCTGTCCATTCTCGGACGGTTCTTCCCAGACAAGCAGATGTGTCTCCCGACCGGCTGAGAAACCAAGATCATCGTAGGTGGCAAGGACACTCTGGCCCAGGCTTGTTGGCGCCGCATCCACAAGCGCGAGATCAGTCTTGATTCTCAGGAAGGAAAGCGGCCGTTGACCGGAACTGGTTCCAAGAATCAAAACGCACAAGGAATCAATGCAAGCGACCCTAACACTCGCCGAGGCGCCGAATGGAATCCCGACTTGTTTTTCCGAGATCCTTCTCCCGGTTCCGTCCATAACCGCGAGTTTGATGGTCACCGTGTCAGGATCAACATCCCAGCTAAAATCAAGTCGTCCCCCCCAAACAATGACATAGTTTTCTCCAATCGGGGCAATCTGGGGAGGAAAGAAGTCAATCGAGAAGGTTGTGATAGAATCAAACACAGCGACGCTCTGCACAGAGCCGCTCTCACCGATGGAGGCGAGAAAAAAACTATGAACATATGGCTCCCCATAATCGAACCCCAGTCCTGTCCTGCCCTTGAACGCTGCAAGGAAGTCTTTTCCATTTGAAGCGAGAGCCGTCCTGTTGGTTGACATACCTATTCTGGCGAGAATCTTCTCGTTTCCAAAAGGTATCTGTGTTTCTTGGTCAAGTGACACAAAGGCCAGGTCGGACATGCCGTATGGGTACTCAACACCGATTCTTTCCACTGAAGGCTCTCTCCACAAGACCAACGAAGCCTTTTCTGTACAGGCGCAGAGCGAATGCGTTTGAGTTGGCGAAGAGAGGCTCAAAAGCGCTCCTTCGGGCTGGAGAACTTCACCCGATGCTCGAACAACGGCACCTCTGACATAGTGGCTATTCTGCCAGGCAACAAGACATTGTTCATGACCACTACCTATCACGGGAAGATACGCCAGCTGCTGCGCTCCGGGAGTAACAATCCAGAAAGCCTGGTAATCGAGCAGTTCGCCTTGGGGTGTGAGCCTTGCTCCAACAAGACCACTTTCACCAGTGGAGTCGTCGTCGCTAGCCCAAGTCACCAGATAATCTTTCCCCGTGAAGCCAACAGCATTTTGCCATGCGCCGCCAGGGATAAAAGAAATCCTTACGCCGTTTGGGTCGAGAAGCACTCCATCTCTTGAGACTCTCGCGCCAAAAACCCACGTGCTTTCGCGCCAAACGACGAGGTAATTGGTTCCGTCACAGCTCACATCAGGGGTATGCTGGTCGCCGTCAATCATCGTGGGAAATGAAATAGCTGTGCTGTCGAGCACAACCCCCCCAGAACTGACCCTTGCGGCATAAACGGCTCTATCAGAAGGTTTCTCCTTTTGCTTGGCGTCCCAAACAACAAGATAGTCAGTGCCGTCAGTAGTGATTCGAGGAAGAACCCCCTCTGAAGAGATAACGAACGGTTCCTCATCGAGAGGTTCCAACTGGCGGGAAAGCCTGAACCCCCAAATCTGACGTGCTCCTGGGGTTGGCTCCTCCATCCAAGTCAGAAGGAAATTCTGCCCGTTCGAAGCAATTTCAACCCGCCATGGTGAGTGATCCGTAAGTACCTCTATTCCCTGCGGATCAACTACCTGTCCGTCCTCAAGAACCCTTGAGGCGTAAATTGCCTTGGAGCTGCCCCTCGTGTCAGACCAAACGACAACGAAATTCTCGCCATCGTAGGCCACAGAAGGTAAGGCCATAGCCTGAGAGGAACCGAGATGAATCGGGATCCCCGCGTTGTCCAATATTGTGCCGTCGAAGGCGACTCTTGCCGCATAAACGTAGTATGAATACCAACCTCGCGAGTCAAGCCAGACCACAAGGTAGCATGTCTTGCCCCGGGCAACTCTCGGACCAAACGATCCTAAGCGTTGAAGCTGAGGAGCCCCAGCATCTGAGACCATGAACTCGGTTCCGGAAAAGGAGCCAGCTTCTGAGTGCGGTGGAAGCAGGAACAAAAGCAGAAATAACCCTAGCCCCGCGCACAGCCAAATAGCGCATGTCCGCAGCATTTCTCGCTCACGCATAAGACAAATGAACACTTCACGCAACCTTATCGCAGAAGCACCGTCTTCGCGCTGCGACTCAGCGTTCCTGAAGACAGCTTCACTACATAGACTCCTACAGGAACGGGTCGGCCGCCATCATCAAGACCGTCCCAGGCGACCGTCTTCTCAGCGCCTCGAAGGCTACCCTCCCACAAGGTCTTTATGAATCTTCCGCGCACGTCATATACAGTGAGTTCCACGTTCGCGTCCTCGGGCCAGTCTTCGCGGAGTGAGAGGGTAAACGTTGTCTTGCCACGACCTGGATTCGGACTGACGGAGATTGCTGGCTTCATGTTAGAACTCCCGGCATCACGCTGCAATCTCCCTTCTGACACACTTATTGTGCCCGCAGCCCTTGCAACTGCCTGGTATGCGTTCACCATGCCATAGCCCACAAGTTCGTTCCACTCGCCCGGATATTTAGGAAGATGGGAGGCAGTTTCCTTCACTATGTGCATGATTTCAATGTTGGTAAGAGTTGGATCAACGGCTTTCATGAGGGCACAGACCCCGGCAACATACGGAGCCGCCACGGAGGTGCCGCTGATACTCCCATAGGTGCCGGTTGGAATGTACCCGGGTGAACCCGGGGGTGCAAGTTCCATTGGTATGTTTGTTGTCCAGATGTGATTGCCAGGAGCGACGATGCTGATAAAACTTCCATAATTCGACCACCAACATCTGGTCGAATCCCTGTCAATTGCACCCACCGCAAGGACCCAACCGCTATCGCCATACGCAGCAGGGTAAATCGTGCAGTTCGGAGTGCAATCCCCCAATTGATTTGTATTTCCCGAGGCCACGACCAGCACTCTGCCGTAATTGTACACGTATTCCACTGCTTCTCTCAGAACAGGCACGTCCTGCAGAAGAACGAGGCCCGTGACAATTACGTCGCAACTGTCTGCTGCCCTTACAAGACCCGCTGCGAGGTTATCCGCATTGGGCAGAGAGAAATACGAAATCAGCATAGTATTCCAGCCTGCCCCGGCGATACCTTCGCACCCAGACCCTATGCAAGGACATTCGTCAGGTTCATCGCAAGGCATGGGCTCTCCCGGGTCCGGCGGAATTTTCGTGTTATTTGTGAGTGCCGCCGCCACCCCTCCGACCCAAGTGCCATGCCACGAATAGCCAGGGTCTCCGCGGTCAGGAACTATCTTACCAAGCAAATCCGGGTGCCCACGCCACACACCCGAATCAACGACACCTATCCTCACGGCGGTATCGCCCATTGTCACATCCCATGCGCCCATAACATTCATGTACTCAGGCCACAGTCCCCACTGGCATAGGAAATACTCATCACATGGTTGGATGGCTGCCCACTGGCCCACCCAGTTTGGATTCGCAGCCTCTACCCCTTCCAGTGAACTCAAATGGGAGCTTACCTCAAGTGGAGTCTGGTGAGAGCCGAATCTAATTGTGTATATTCGAGAAAGGTCTGGCACCTTTGCAGATGTCCCGTCTTTCCTCACCAGGAACGTGTCGGAAGGAGATTTCCCCGGAAAGACACTCCTGATTTCGACCCGGCCGAGTCCTTCTATGGCTCTCTTGGCGCTCAGAGAACGAAGTCTGAAATCTGAGAATGGCACCCAATCCCTGATGTTCCAACTTTGCGCCACTCCCGGCTTGAAAGCGACTGTCACCTGGTTGGGGACAAATGATGCGTAGCCTCCTCCTGACTGCTGCTGAGTCAGGATTGCCACTTCAATATAGAGTACCGCCAACGCGCCTCTTTTGTCAAGAGAAAGTTTGAACCATACTGTGGAATGTCAGGTTTCAGTTTTTAGACTCCAGCGTGGACATTCTGCCGCGGCTTCCACATCATATAGAAAAAACCTTGACAGGGTTACTATATCTGGTACTTTTGGCCTAAGATGGCCGTGGGACTTGAAAAAGCCCGGGCGGCCGGAAGTTGAGTCGGAACGTCTCATGAGCGATGAGAAAAGAGTGACCGGGAAAGACGGGGAGTTGAGGAAAATTCCTTCCGTTGAAAAGATCCTCAACCTTCCTCAGATAGAGAAACTTCTGGCGAAACATCCGCGGGGCTTAGTGAGGGAAAGCGTGCAGGAACTTTTGGAAAGCAGCAGAAAGTCTTTGGTCGAAGAAGAAACAGCTGCATTTGACTTCGACCCTGATACGTTTTCTCAGGAAGTCTCGAAGAAGATAGAAGGGAAACTGAAACCGCGCCTGCGGCGGGTCATAAATGCGGCAGGCGTCGTGCTTCACACAAATCTCGGGAGAGCCCCGATTTCACGCATGGCCGCAGAACGGATGAGAGAAGCAGTAGAAGGATACTGCAATCTTGAGTATGAGCTCGAAACAGGAAAACGCGGCTCGAGGGAAATCCACGTAGGGGCGCTGCTCACAAGACTAACCGGTGCCGAAGCTGCAACAGTCGTCAACAACAATGCGGCCGCGGTCCTTCTCGTGCTTAATACTCTCGCAAGAAAGAAGGAAGTCATAGTCTCAAGAGGCGAGCTTGTAGAAATCGGCGGCTCGTTCAGACTCCCCGAGGTAATGGCAAGGAGCGGCGCAAAACTTGTTGAAGTTGGAACGACCAACAAGACGAACCCGAAGGACTACGCTGATGCGATAACCGATAAGACTGCGCTTATTCTTAAGGTTCACAGAAGTAACTTCGAAATGCTGGGTTTCGTGAGTGACGTTCCGCTTGCGGAGCTCGTGGAAATCGGAGAGAAGCACAATATCCCTGTAGTGGAAGACCTTGGAAGCGGGGCTTTCATAGACCTTTCACGCGCGGGAATGAAAGAGCCGGTGACAAGAGAGAGCGTGAAGTGCGGAGCTTCGCTTGTCACCTTCAGCGGAGATAAACTTCTCGGGGGGCCGCAAGCCGGGGTTATTGTCGGCAAGAGGGAACTGGTCGCGAAACTATCCAGAAACCCGCTCACGCGTGCCCTCAGAGTTGACAAGATGAGACTTTCCGTTCTTGAGACGACTCTCCTTGCCTATCTTGACGAAGAGTTCGCGGCAAGCGAGATTCCTGCACTGAGGATGATAATGCTTGAACCTGGCAAAATAGAGCGCCGGGCAAAGACTGTGATGGAGAAGATTTCTGGTGAGCTTCCCCAGGGCTGTGAGGTAGAATTGCTGAAAGGAAAGTCGGAAATCGGAGGCGGTGCGCTTCCGATGCTTGAACTCCCGACCGTGCTCGTGGCGATCAACGGGAAAGGTGCATTCCTTGAGAGAACCGAGGAAAAACTGAGATTGGGAGAGCCGCCTGTGATTGCCAGGATACAAGACGGGAAGCTTCTTCTTGACCTGAGGACTGTTGAAGAAGAAATGGATGAGCTTCTTTCAGGGCTCATACTTCTTGCCTTGAGAAAAGCGAGGGGCTGAGTGTCGCAGACGCGTACGCTGAAGAGGGTATCTAATGTTTCTCAAGAAGCTTAAGGTAGTCGGCTTCAAGTCATTCAACAAGAAGCTCGAGCTTGAGTTCGGGCCCGGCATAACTGCGATTGTTGGTCCCAACGGCTGTGGAAAGAGCAATATCGTCGACTCGATAAGGTGGGTGCTTGGCGAGCAGAGCGCAAAGACACTCAGGGGTCACGAGATGGAAGATGTCATCTTCAACGGGACAGTCCAGAGGAAACCGCTTGGCATGGCAGATGTCTCGCTCACTATCTCGAACACCAGGAACATCCTGCCCGTCGAATACTCGGAAGTTGAGATAGGAAGAAGAGTCTTCAGGTCCGGAGAAAGCGAGTACTCGCTGAACCGGAACACGTGCAGGCTGAAAGACATAAGGGACCTCTTTCTTGATACCGGCATGGGTGTTCAGGCCTACTCGATCATCGAAAGAGACATGGTTGAATCGATTCTTGCCGATTCGGGAGGTGCGAGGCGTTTCCTTCTGGATGAGGCCTCGGGGATCATGAAGTACAAGGTGAGAAGGAAGGAGGCCCTCGGAAAACTGAGCCTCACGGAGCAGGACATAATCAGGGTAAATGACATTATTGGAGAGCTCGAAAAGGAAGTCCGTTCTTTGAGAAGGCAGGTGGGGAAAGCACGGCGGTACAAGAGACTGGAAGAAGAGTTGAAGCGGGTCGGCATTGCGCTCGGCGTCATGAAGATGGGCCGGCTTTCGCTCAAAGAAAAGGAACTTTCTCAGGATGAGGAGAAAGAAAAGGAAAAGAGAGATCACCTTGCCGCATCTCTTCTCAAGATGGAGGCAGATTGCGAGGAACTGAGAGTCGAGTCTCTCAAGGGTGAGACAGAGCTCAGAAAGACCCAGTTTGAACTCAATGCCCGCGAGCGCGAGCTGGAAGAAATCGTTAGAGAGATCATGGTTCTGGATGCAAGAAAGGGTGGAATACTGGAGAGACTTCAGGAAGGAGTCAGATCCAGGGAACGAATAGATGCGAAGCTTGAAGAGACAAGGATCGATGGCGAAGAGGTGGAGAAGGCAAGCCTTGAGGCCGAGGCGAATCTCGCAAGGGAAGCAGAAGAGCTGAGGGGCCTCGAAGCCGTTCTGGCCGAGGTGGATTCCATACTCTTCAAGAGGAGAAATGTCGAAGAGGAGGCAAGAAAAACCGTCCTCGAGAGCTTCCAGGCCACAGTTCAGAAGAGGGCCGAGCTTGAAAGAAGCACCTCCAGACTCTCTTCGCTGTCGGATACTGCTTCCCGCCTTGCAGATGAGAAAGTATCCCTGAAGGTACAGCTTGATGAGACAGAGTCACTTCGGCTCGGGCTCAAAGATAATGTGGAATCCAAGCGGAGCCATGTCGATGAGCTTCGCTCAAAGATAGTCTCTTCAAGAGAGAAGCTTATTGGAATTGATGAGTCGCTTAGGACGCAGAGGATAGAAGAGAGGAAGAAGGGAGAAGAGCTTGCCGGTGTGTCCTCCAGATTGGAGACACTCAGGGAGCTCAATGCATCTTTTGAGGGATACGAGACCGGGGTCAGAAGGCTTATGCTGGAAAACCAGCATCCTGGACTTGTGGGTGTTGTGGCCAACCTCATCGAAGTTGAGCACGGTCTCCTTGATGCGCTTGAGGCAGCGCTTGGGAATTCTCTCCAGTATGTTGTGACTCAGACTGCAGGCGATGCATTCTCCTGCATGGACTGGCTCTCCTCGAAGAAAGCAGGGAAGGTCACGTTTCTTCCCCTTCAGACGCTGCGTAATGTTCAGAAGAAGAATCCGCCGGACTGGATTCTCAGAGAGCCCGGCGTTCTGGGCGCTGCTGTTGAGAAGGTGAGGGCCGGCAGCGAGCTCCAGGGTGTGCTCAATTTCCTGCTGAACGGTGTTCTGATTGTCGAGAACAGACAGACAGCCACCAGGATTGCAGATGCTGAAGGTTCAGAGGACATAAGACTCGTCACTCTGGATGGAGAATTCATCTCGGCGAAGGGGCACATCTCCGGAGGAGAGAAGCTGGAAGGATTCCTGGAAAGAAAGGACGAACTGAAGAGGCTTGAGGTAGAAAAGACGGAGTGCACAAGGCTCCTGGAAGGCATGAGAGCCCGGATCCTCGAAGAAGAGATCGAGAAGGAAGTGCTCAATCGTGAGACGAGTGAGCTTGAAGTGGTGCTCTCGGTCGCAATGGAGGCTCTCCTTCAGATGGAAAAGGAGTATCACAACCTCACCTCTCAAGTCGACCACATTCAAAGGAAGATTGATGAAGTCGAGGAGAATTCAAGGGTTGCGCAGGGGGAAATCGGTGAGCTTGAGGGAAGGGCCTCTCTGCTCAGGTCTGAGCTCCTCTCCCTGGAAACTGGAAACAAGGAAGATGAGGCCGCTCTCACACAGGCAGCCCTTGATGTCAAAGAGTTCGAGCTGAAGAAAGAGGAGGTTCAGGAGGCAGTTGGTGAAAAGAAGATGTCGTGGGTAAGGGTTGCTTCGAGATCCAAGGAGCTTACTTCATCGATAGAGAGGATCGAGCGGCTCAGAGAGGGGCTCTTGAGGGAGCGTGAGCAGGAAGAAATCGAAGGCAGGGAGCTTGAGTCGTCGCTTCTGGAAATAGAGAAGAGGGCTGTGGAACTTGGCGTCGGTGGGGAGGAGGCGCGCAAGAAGAAGGAAGAATGTGAATCCCTTCTTTCTGAGATAGAAAAGACTCATAAAGAAACACAGATCAGCGTGGGCCTCAAAGAGTCGGAAGTGAAATCAGCGCGAGGAGAGGTGGACAGTCTTATAAAGAGGGTCCACTGGATCGAACTTGGACTGCTTGAGGTGAGGACCGAGAGTAGAGCTCTCAAGGAGTCAGCCCTCTCGGAGTTTGGCATCGATGTGAGCTGGCCGGCGGAGCAAAGCCACGGCCATGTCCAGGAGGGACTTGGCTCCGGCCAAGAAGCTGAGGTGGAGCCGGCTGTTACGGGCTCTTCTTCATCCTCCGAGGCCGCTGAGGAAATAACCGAGGAGGGGCTGTCGAGGAGGTATGAGTTCCTGAAAGGACGATTCAAGGCGCTCGGACCTGTAAATCTTCTTGCAGTTGATGAGTTTGACGCGAAGAAGCAGAGACTTGGGTTCCTTGACAGTCAGAGGACGGATCTTGTCGAGGCCAAAGAAAAACTGCTCGACGTGATCAATACAATAAATGAGACTGCACGGAAGCTTTTCATGGAGACGTTTCAGACGGCTGGGCAAAACTTCTCCCAGGTGTTTTCGACGCTCTTTGAGGGTGGTAACGCCGAGCTCATACTCGTCGGAGAGGATCCGCTCGAGGCCGAGATTGAAGTTGTGGCGAGACCAAGGGGGAAAGTGCTCCAGCGCCTGGATCTTCTCTCAGGGGGAGAAAAGGCTCTTACGGCAATAGCGTTTCTCCTCGGTCTCTATTTGGTGAAATCCTCCCCATTCTGCATCCTCGATGAAGTGGACGCGCCGCTTGACGACGCCAACATTGACAGATTCACGAGTCTTCTCAAGCTCTTCTGCAAGAACACCCAGTTCATCGTCATAACTCACAACAAAAGGACGATGGAGGTGGCTGACCGGCTTTATGGAGTAACGATGGCTGAGCCAGGTGTGTCCACCGTCGTGTCGGTTCAGTTCGACGGGAGAGAGGCGGAGAAAAAAGAAATCAGGAAAGAAATCAGAGAAGAGGTTGAAACCCTGCTCTAATGGCGTCCAGCTTTTCCTCCCCATGTTTTCCAGTATTCTTCCGATAGATTAGGGCGAAACTTCCACTTTTGCAGGCCCTTACAGTTTTGGATTGAAATTCCAGCCAAGGGGTAGTATCTGTTATGACGTACTATGCACGGAAGAAAACGAGACCTGTCATGACATTGGAGAAGTTCTGGCGCGGCAAAAGCGCAGACATACTTGAATCCTCGATTCCAGAAGTCCTTCCGATCCTGCCGCTTATGAGCACGGTGCTTTTTCCCCTTGGAGTCGCAACTGTGCAGGTGGGTTTTGAAAGAAACTTGAGACTTATCAGGGAACACTCCAAGCCCGAGGAAATAGTTGGGATTTTCCTCTCCCGGAGAATGAATTCAGGTAAACCTGAGCCCGAGGAGATAGAGAAGATAGGCATTGCTGCAAGAGTGATCAGGCTGGTGAATATGCCTTCCGGCACGGTTCAGGTAGCTCTTGAGGGCTTGAGAAGAATTGCCATAGTCGAGTACGTCAAAACTGAGCCCTACCTTGAGGCAAAGGTAGAATGCCTGAAGGAGACCGTCAGTGACCCTTCACAGGCTTCAGTCCTTGTTGAGAAGATAATTCAGCTTGCAAGGAATCTTGTGGAAGTGGACCGTGCCTATCCCCGGGAGCTTGTCCACACATTAAGCATGAATGCGGCGGAGCCCGGAACATTTGCTGACTTCGTGGCTACTGCCATCGACTTCGAGCTTGAGGGAAAGCAGAGAACACTTTCGAGCCTTGATGTCGTCGAGAGGCTTGAAGTGGTCCGGGAAGTGCTTGAAAACGTTTTCGAGAAGAGGCGTGTCCTTGCCGGCATAACAAAAGACGCAAAGCTGAGAATCAAGAAGACTGATAGAGAGCGTTTCCTGAGAGAAGAGCTCAAGACCATCAGGAAAGAACTGGGAGAAGATGAGCCGCAGGAATCAGAAATAGAGTTGCTCAGAAAGAAGCTGGCCGAGCTTTCAATCTCCCAGCCAAGCAAGAAGTACCTCGCCAGTGAAATTCAGAAGCTGAGGACAATTCCTCCCAGTTCCACTGAATACGGCCCGGTGAAGAATTACCTTGACTGGGTGCTTTCACTCCCGTGGGGGAAAGAGCTTCCCGAGGAGATAGACCTCAAGAAAGTTGAAGAGATCCTCAACGAGGACCATTACGGGATGGAGAAGGTGAAGGAGAGGATAGTAGAGTATCTCGCCGTGCGAAAGCTCAGAAAAGATGTCACACCGTCCATTCTTTGTTTTGTCGGTCCGCCCGGAACTGCAAAGACTTCTCTTTCCGAATCGGTGGCGCGCGCCTTGAACAGGCCTTTCTTGAGGGTGAATGTTGGAGGCGTTACAGACGAGGCAGAAATAAGAGGCGAGAGGAAAACTCTGCCTGGCTCACAGCCCGGCAAGATAATAAGAGCGTTGAGGGGCGCCGAGACGAACAACCCGGTTTTCATGCTCGATGAGGTGGACAGAGTAAGGAGCGAGGGGACAATCGGGGAACCGTGGGCCGCGCTTTTTGAAGCCCTGAATCCGGAGTCTAACTCGTCATTTGTGGACAATTACCTGGGAATCCCCTATGACCTTTCCAGGGTGCTTTTCATGGCCAGCGCCAATATTGCCGAGTTTATTCCCGAGGCGCTGCTTGAGCTCATGGAGACAATAGAACTCCCCGGCTATACAGACACTGAGAAGTTTGAAATCGCAAAGAGATTCATCATCCCCAGGAGAGCGGTTCTTCAAGGGCTTTCCCAGGATGAGATCAGACTTTCCAATGACGCGTTGGAAAAGATTATCGAACTCTACACGAATGAGGCCGGAGTAAGAGAGCTTGTAAGACAAGTCGATTTTCTCCTCAGGAAATATGTGAAAAGAAAGGCGCTGGGAGAGAAGGGGCCGTGGGATGTGACTTCAAAAGATGTTGAAACTCTTCTCGGAGCGCCACCCTACCTGAGAGAGAGGGGTGAATCTGAACCAGAGGTTGGAGTTGCGACCGGACTTGCATGGACAGGAACAGGCGGCTCCCTGCTCCTGGTCGAAGCGCTCAAGATGCATGGTTCCGGAAAGCTCGTCATCACAGGTCAGCTTGGCGAAATTATGAAGGAATCTGTGCAGGCCGCCTACAGCTATGTGAGGTCAAGGGCGGATTTTCTTGAGATTGATCAGTCGAACTTCAGCGACTACGACGTTCATGTTCACTTTCCCCAGGGAGCAGTCCCGAAGGATGGTCCATCTTCCGGCATAACTACCTGTCTTGCCATTGCCTCTGCACTGAGCGAGAAACCGGTGAGAAACGACATCGCAATGACGGGTGAGATTACACTCAGGGGAAGGATTCTTGGAGTCGGCGGGCTCAAGGAAAAGATGCTTGCGGCTCACAGAGTCGGGATAAGCTCCGTGATTGTCCCGAAAGAGAATGAGAAAGACCTCGAAGAGATCCCGGCGGAGATAAGAGAGAAGATGCAGGTCTCCTTCGTAGAGAGAATTGATGAGGTTTTCAGGCTTGCGCTTCTCAACATTGTCATTGCGCCCGGAAAGAGTCCGGACGAAATCGTCGTCGAGGAGATACGGAAGAGAAGAAGCTCGGGCAAGATCACCATCGAAGAATAGCGAGGGGAGTTTCCACGGGATCCACGGAAGAAATCAAGAACGCCGCATACGCTTAGTCAACTCGAGCGCTGCCAGCAGTTCCCGATGAATTCTACCATTTGATGCTGCGAGGCTACCTTTCCTCAGGTCGAATCTGCAGCCGTCATAGTCTGTGGTTCTGCCGCCTGCCTCTTTCACCATGAGGGCTCCTGCAGCAATGTCCCAGGGCTTCAGTTTCATCTCCCAGAATCCGTCGAATCTGCCGCACGCCAGATAGGCAAGGTCGAGGGCCGCGGAGCCTGCTCTTCTAACAGCTCTTGCCCGGACCGCCATATCACAGAAGACCCTGAGGTATTCGTTGGCGTGCTTCCGTAAATCATATGGGAAGCCGGTCGCAAGGAGGCTATTGGTGAGAAGCCGGGTCTTCGAGACGACAACCCTCTTGCCATTCAACCTTGTTCCCATCCCGGTTCCTGCTGAAAATGTCTCGCCGAGAAGCGGATTATGAATTACGCCGGCAACCATTGTCTTCTCGAACTGAAGCGCAATCGAGACGCAAAAAACTGGAAATCCGTGCGCATAGTTCGTCGTGCCGTCAAGTGGATCGATTATCCAGAGGTACTGAGAATGCTTCTTCTCGAAGAGCGCCTCTTCGGCCATTATCGAGTGGTCAGGGAAAGCTTTCCCTAGTTTCCCCACAATGAACTCCTGCGATCTCCTGTCAATGTCGGTTACCAGGTCGATTTCTCCCTTGAGTTCTACCTTCTGAGTCTTTCCAAAGTTCTTTGCCAATATTTCTCCTGCCTGGACTGCGACTGAAGTGGCAACCTTGAGGAAACCCGCCATTTCTTTAGTCGAAACCGCCTTCTTTTTCACCAGTTCACCTGCCATTACGAGTTCGGGTATGTCAAGAACATTCATAGATTAGATTGTTATTTTCTTGCACGATTAGGCCTCTATCGCTCAGACCTCTTCATGACACAAACTGCCAGGGTCGGTCTTATTCCCGAACACTCATGCTCGTACAGCGTCATCACTTTGTCAACGACAAGGTTGTCACAGCGAGCACTAAGGAAATGTCACGTGCTTTGAATGTTGACTGCAAGGGTTTGACATTTTTCTCTTTTAGTTTTAGGAACCTGGACGATAATATTCCACGACGGAAGCGGTCTCAACGTCCTTAACGCTCTACTGGGAGAATAAGTTATGAATAGACAAAAGATAGCAAAAATACTGAGCATTATTGTTATGGTTGCGGGAATTATGGTTATGGCGGGTTGGATTTTTGATATCGGTATTCTAAAAAGCATTTTGCCGACGTGGATAACTATGAAATTTTCGACCGCCCTCTGCTTTTTCCTAAGCGGTCTTACTGTATATTTTATTGCAAAGTCTCAAGAAGCGCAATCTGGATTCGCGCAGGTTATTCTTCCTTTGGCTTCATTAACTATCCTTCTATTTATGGCGTTACTTTTGGCTTCTTGTTTCTTGAGAGTGCGCTTAGGCATAGAGGATTTGTTTATCAAAGAGGTGCAAGAGGCGACTTCACAAGACTGGATTGCTGGAAGACCGTCTATAGCTACGATGATGGAGTTCATTATTATTGCGATTGCAGGAATTCTAAACGGTGATGTCATAGGCTTCCTGTAAAAGAGGAGATGGTGTAACCTCCGAAAAAGGAGTTGGTTAATCGGGGTCATAGGGGTGATGTCATAGGCTTCCTGTAAAAGAGGAGATGGTGTAACCTCC